>JAIYAI010000064.1 GCA_027489135.1 Acetobacteraceae bacterium | reverse complement strand
GTCGCCGCCGTGACGCCCGCGGCCTCCAGCCCCTTCGAGTTGGTCACGCCGAGATGGCCCGAGGTGTGGATGATCAGCACCGGCACCTCGGTCGAGACCTGGTCGAGGTCGTCCCGGTTGGGCGGGCGGCCTTCGCGCAACTGGCTCTCGTCGTAGCCGAAGCCGAGGATCAGGTTGAAGCGTCGGACCGCCGCCGGGTTGCGTCCTGCCCAGTCGCGCAGCAGGCGGACAATGTCGGCGACGCTGTTGCCCTGCCCGTCCGGGGCAGGCAGCAGGTTCGCACTGACCGCCTGGATGCCGACGCCGACGACGTGCCCGTGCGGGTCCACGAAGCCGGGCAGCATGGTGCGGCCCGCGAGGTCGATGGCGCGCGTCCCGGGGCCGCGCGTCGCCTCCACCGCGGCGCGACTGCCGATGGCGAGGATTCGGCCGCCACGCACGGCCACCGCCTCGGCGCTCGGCGCAGCGTCGTTCATCGTCAGGATCGGGCCGCCGGCGTAGATCGCATCGGCCGCACCGGCGGCGGCGGGGGTCTGCGCGGCGGCACAGCGGAACAGGCCGGGGCCGAGTGCCGCACCCGCGACACCGGCCGCGAGGCGGCCCATTCCACCGAGCACGACACGGCGGGATGCGCCGCCGGCGCTCCCGAGGGAAAGGCCCAGTGGGCTGCAGGCGATGCACATGTCGCGGCTTCCAGACGGCACGCCCGAGCGCGCGCCTGGCGGTAGTCTTGCAGCCCCTGATTCGGCCATTTGCGCCATTTGGCGCAAGCGGGATTAACTTCCCTCCAGAAAACGAGGGCGATCGGATGGACCGCGCGAGCATCGAGACAATCCTGACCGCGCGCGGGTGGCTCGCCGGATGCGAGCCCGCGGTCCGGCGCGCCGTCCTCGACCGGGCCCGCCCCGTGGCCTTTGCCGCCGACGCGTTGGTCTTCGAGATCGGTGACCCAGCGGGCGGCATCTACGGCATCGCGCGCGGCGGCTTCGCCATCTCGGCGACGACGGCGGTCGCCGGGCCGGCCGTCGCCACCATCGTTCGGGCCGGCGTATGGTTCGGGAATGGCCCGATCGTCGCGGAGCGGCGGCGCATGCTGGGCTTCCGCGCCACCGAGCCCTCGCTGGCGCTGCACCTGCCGCTGGCCGCGATCCGCGCGCTCTCTGCATCGAGCATCGAGGCCGCACGGGCCTTCACCGACCTCGCCAACCTGAACATGCAACTCGCCGTCCGCGTGGTGAGCGACCTGCTGATCCGGCAGACGGACCGGCGCATCGCGGCGACGCTGCTGCGGCTGACCCGGACGGATGAGGGCGAGATCCCGCAGGACCCCGCCGGCTTCCGGCTGCGCCAGGCGGAGCTGGGCGAGATGGCCAATGCCTCGCGCCGATCCGTCGTGCGGGCGCTCTCGACCTTCGAGGCCCGGGGCTGGGTGGCGCTGCGCCGCGAGCGGATCGCGGTCCTCGATGCGGCGGGGCTGGCGCAATGCGCCTATGGGTGACGGGCCGGCCAGTGCGGCGGCGGTCTGGGCGGCGGTGGCGGGATCACTCCACCGTCACGCCGGCGGCCTTCAGGATCGGCGCCCATTTCTCCCGCTCCGCCAGGATCGTCGCGGCGAAGCCTTCGGCCGTCGATGGCGTCGCCTCCAGCCCCTGCCGGTCGAGGGCGGCGATCACCTCCGGCTCCGCCAGTGCCGCGCGCATCGCCGCGCCGAGCGCCGCCAGCACCGGCGCCGGTGTCGCGCGAGGCGCCAGCAGCCCGTACCAGTTCCGCACCTCGAAGCCGGGCAGGCCGGCGGCCTCCTGCACCGTCGGCACTTCGGGCAGGAAGCGCGACCGCGCCGTGGCGGGCACCGCGAGCGGGCGGAGGCGTCCGGCCTGGATATGCGGCCAGACCGAGGCGCTGGTGACGAAGGAGAAGTCGAGCCGCCCGGCCAGCAGGTCGAGCGCCAGCGGCGCCCCGCCGCGATAGGGCACACCCACCGTCTCGACCCCCGCCGCGCGGTCGAGCAGGGCGCCCGAGAGGTGGTTGGTACTGCCGATCCCCGAATGGCCCCAGGACAGTGCGCCGGGCTTCGCCCGCGCCGCAGCGATCAGCGCCGGCAGGTCGCGCCAGGGGCGGGCCTCGGGGACGACGAGGACGGAGGGCACCTCGACCGCGAGGGAGACGGGGGCGAAGGCGGTCAGGGTGTCGACCGCCTCGCACGGCCGCAGCAGGCCGTGGATCACCAGTACGCCGAGATGGGCGAAGAGCAGGGTGTGGCCGTCGGCGGGCGCGCGCGCGGCGACGTCCATGCCTAGGGCCCCACCGGCGCCGCCGCGGTTGTCGATCGCGAAGGTCGCCCCGAGGAGCGCGGCCAGACGCGGCGCCAGCACGCGCGCCGCGGCATCCAACGCCCCGCCGGGGGCCGAGGCGACGACCAGGGTGATCGGCCTGGCAGGCCAGGCCGGCTGGGTCTGCGCGGTGGCTTCGGTGGCGAGCGGCAGGGCCAGCAGGGCGCGACGGGGAAGCCTCATGGCGCCAGTGTCGGGCGGGGCCAGCGCCGTGGAAAGGGTAAGATTAACTCTTCGTTCTTGAGACGTTTCAAGAATAGAGACGTGTCGGGCGCCGCTGCGATGGCCCCTCGCATGTGTCCGTGCGATGCGATTATCGCCTGGAATTGCTGAACTCTTCCCTGCCGGCTATGCGCCGCCATGCTCCCCCTGGACCTGCCCGTCGCCGAAGCGCTGCCGGCGCTGACCGCCGCGCTGCGCGCCGGGTCCAACGCCGTGCTCGTCGCGCCGCCGGGCGCCGGCAAGACCACGCTGGTTCCCCTGGTGCTCATGCAGGAGCCCTGGGCGGCAGGGGCGAAGATCCTGGTGCTGGAGCCGCGCCGCGTCGCCGCCCGCGCCGCCGCCCGCCGCATGGCCGACCT
The DNA here is from genome assembly GCA_027489135.1 of Acetobacteraceae bacterium. Lineage (GTDB taxonomy): Bacteria > Pseudomonadota > Alphaproteobacteria > Acetobacterales > Acetobacteraceae > JAIEOP01. The sequence continues at coordinate 13,861 of JAIYAI010000064.1, read as the reverse complement.
GGTGGGGGAGGGCGCGCCTGGCGGGCTGGTCGGCGTCTCGACCCGGTTGGATCGCGCCGTGTCGGACCGCACGCGGGTGGAGGTGGTGACGGAGGGTCTGCTGGTCCGCCGCCTGCAGACCGATCCGGGGCTCGAGGGCGTCGCGGCGGTGCTGTTCGACGAGGCGCATGAGCGGAACCTGGATACCGACCTCGCGCTTGCCCTCTGCCTTGACCTGCAGCGGGCGCTGCGGCCGGAGCTTCGGCTGCTGGCCATGTCGGCCACGCTGGACGGGGCGGCCTTCACCGGGCTGATGGGTGACGCGCCGCTGGTGGAGTCGCTCGGCCGCGCCTTCCCCGTGGCGGTGGAGTACCGGCCGCGCGACCTGCCCGAGGCCATGGCCGGCGCCATCCGCGCCGCGCTGCGCGCGCATCCCGGCGATGTGCTGGCCTTCCTGCCGGGCTGGGGCGAGATCCGCCGCACCCAGGAACGCCTGGGCGGGGTGGAGGCGGAGGTCCTGCCGCTGCACGGGGAGATGCCACCCGCCGAGCAGGACCGGGCGCTGAACCCCTCCGATCGCCGCAAGGTCGTGCTGGCCACCTCCATCGCCGAAACCTCGCTGACCGTGCCGGGCGTGCGCATCGTGGTCGATGGCGGGTACCGGCGCGCGCCGCGGCTCGATCCCGCGACGGGCCTGGCGCGCCTCGCCACCGTGCGCATCAGCAAGGCGGCCGCCGAGCAGCGCGCCGGCCGCGCCGGCCGCACCGCGCCCGGGGTCGCCATCCGCCTCTGGACCGAGGCGCTGCATCGCGGTCTCGCCCAGCAGGACCGGCCGGCGATCCTGGAGGAGGAGTTGTCCGGCCTGGCGCTGGACTGCGCCGCCTGGGGGGCGGAACCCGCCGACCTTGGGTGGCTCGACCCGCCGCCAGCCGGGGCGCTCGCCGCGGCGCGGGCGCTGCTGCGCGACCTGGATGCGCTGGACCGGGACGGGCGGATCACCGCGATGGGCCGGCGCATGGCGAAGCTGGGGACGCATCCCCGCCTCGCCCGCATGCTCGCCGCGGCGGAGACGGAGGGGGAGCGCGCGCTGGCCGCCGACCTCGCCGCGCTGCTGGAGGAGCGGGATCCCATCCGGGACCGCGAGGCGCCGAGCGACATCAACGACCGCCTGTCCCTGCTGCATGGCTGGGACCATCCGAACCTGGATCGCGGCGCCATCCAGCGCATCCGCCGCGCCGCCGCGCAGCACCGCCGGCGCCTGGGCCTGCACGGCAACGCCCTGCCGGAGGGCGATGCCGGCGCGCTGCTGGCGGCCGGCTTCCCGGACCGGATCGCGGCGAAGCGCGGCGTGATGGACGGCGCCTTCCGCCTTGCCTCGGGCCAGGGCGCGCGGCTGCCGTCCACGGATCCGCTGGCCAAGCAGGCGCTGCTGGCCGTGGCCGACCTGGCGCTGCAGGGGACCGAGGCGCGCATCCGCATGGCGGCGCCGCTCGATCGCGCCGTGCTGGAGGCGCGCTTCCCGAACCGCTTCCTGCGGGAGGAGGGGGCCGCCTTCGATGCCCGTGCCGGCGCCGTGCTCGCCCGCCGGCGCCTGCGCTTCGGCCCGCTGGTGCTGGAGGAGACGCCGCTCGCCGGCGCCGACCCCGCCGTGATCGCGGAGGCCCTGGCCGATGCCGTGGCGGAGCGCGGTCTGCGCGACCTGCCCTGGACCGACGCCGCAACCCAGCTTCGCGCCCGCATCGGCTGGCTGCGCAAGGTGGAGGGCGCGGACTGGCCCGACCTCTCGGACGCCGCACTCTCGGCCACGGTGCGGGACTGGCTGGCGCCGCACCTGCACGGCCGGTCGAAGCTGGCGGAGCTGGCATCCCTGCCGTTGCACGACATCCTGGCCGGGCTGCTCGACTGGCCCAGGCGGCAGCGCCTGGATACCGCCCTGCCCGCCCGGATCGCCCTGCCCGCCGGCCGGTCCGCCGCCGTCGACTATGCGCGGGAGGTGCCCACGGTCGAAGCCCGCGCGCAGCACCTCTACGGCATGGCCGGCCTGCCGCGCCTCGCCGAGGGCCGCGTCGCGCTGAACGTCGCCTTGCTCTCCCCCGCCGGTCGGCCCATCGCCGTCACCGGCGATCTCGGCGGCTTCTGGAAGGGCGGCTGGGCGGATGCGCGCAAGGACATGCGCGGCCGCTACCCGAAGCACGACTGGCCGGAGGACCCGGCGACCGCCACGGCGCCGCCGGAGCGGCCGCGCCCCCGTTGAACCAAGTCCCCGGCGCCGCCAACATCCGGCCGCGCCCCGAAGCACAGGATTCCCCGCCCCGATGCCAGTCCCCCCCCCGCGCCACGGCCGTCGCGGGCTGCTCATCGCCTCCCTCGCGCTCGGGCCGGCAGCGCTGTCCCTCGGTGGCTGCGGCGCCAGCGTGGGCGCGCGCGGCTTCGGCGGCGCCCAGGTGCCGGACTTCGCCGACCTGGCGGAGCGGGTGCTGCCCGCCGTCGTCAACATCGCCGTCACCAGCGAGCAGCGGGCGGTGGAACTGCCGCCGGAGTTCCGCGGCACGCCCTTCGAGCGATATTTCCGCGAGCGCCAGCGCCGCGGCCGCCAGCAGGTCTCGGGCGCCGGGTCGGGCTTCGTCATCGACGCCAGCGGCTATATCGTCACCAACTACCATGTCGTCGGCAACGCCTCGCGCGTGCTGGTCTCGCTGCAGGATGGCACGGACTACCCGGCCCGTGTGGTGGGCTCCGACGAACTCAGCGACCTCGCCTTGCTGAAGATCGAGCCGCGCAGCACGATGCCGACCGTGACCTGGGGTTCCTCCCGCGCGCTGCGCATCGGCCAGTGGCTGCTGGCGGCAGGCAATCCCTTTGGGCTCGGGGGTGCCGTCACCTCCGGCATCCTCTCGGCCCGGGGGCGGGAGATCGGCGCCGGCCCCTTCGACGACTTCCTCCAGACCGACGCCGCCATCAACCCGGGCAATTCCGGCGGCCCCGTCTTCAACATGGCCGGCGAGGTGGTCGGAATATCGACCGCGATCTACTCCCCCTCCGGCGCCAGCGCCGGGATCGGCTTCGCGACCCCGTCGGACGCGGCGCGCCCGGTCATCGAGACGCTGCGCCGCGGCGGCACGGTGGAGCGTGGCTGGCTCGGCGTCTCCGTGCAGGACGCGGCGGCCGAGGCGGAGGAACCGCGCGGCGCGCCGCGGCGCGGCGTGCTGATCGCAGGCGTGGAGCGCAACAGCCCCGCCGCCCGCGCCGGGTTGCGCGCCGGCGACATCGTCACCGCGCTGAACGGCCAGAAGGTGGAGACCTCGCGCGCGCTGGTGCGCGGCGTCGCCGCCGTGGCACCCGGGGAGATGGTTCGCCTGATGGTGCTGCGCGAGGGGCGGGAGCGCGAGATGCCGGTGCAGGTGGGCAAGCGTCCCGTGGGCGGGGCCGAGCGCTGAGCGGGCAAGCGTCCCGCGGACGGGGCCGAGGGCTGGGCGGGCCACCGTACGACGCGATGAAAAGCGCGACAGGAAGCAGCGCCATCCGGCATTTCTGCGCTAGTTTCCGATCGACGGCGCGATTCGCGCGCGCTGCGGCGGCGCAGACGCGGCCCGGAGGCAGATGAGATGCGGATATTGTTGGTCGAGGATGACGCCGAAGTCGCCCGCTTCGTGCGCAAGGGGCTGCAGGAGGCCGGCCATACGGTCGAGCACGCGTCGAATGGCCGCGACGGCCTGTTCCTCGCTGCCTCGGAGCAGTTCGACGTCCTGGTGCTGGACCGCATGCTGCCCGGCGGCGTCGACGGCGTGCGCCTGGTCGAGACGCTGCGAAGCCAGGGCAACCGTACCCCGGTGCTGTTCCTCTCCGCGCTGTCGGCGGTGGATGAGCGGGTGAAGGGCCTGAAGGCGGGCGGCGACGACTACCTTACCAAGCCCTTCGCCTTCGCCGAGCTGCTTGCCCGGGGCGAGGTGCTCGGCCGCCGCCCCTCCGGCGACGCGCCGGCGACGAAGCTGCGCGTTTCGGACCTCGAGCTCGACCTGCTGTCGCGCACCGTCACCCGCGCGGGCAAGAAGATCGACGTGCAGCCGCGCGAGTTCCGCCCGCTGGAGCACCTGATGCGCCATGTCGGCCAGGTGGTGACCCGCACCATGCTGCTGGAAAAGGTCTGGGACTACCATTTCGATCCCCAGACCAACGTGATCGACGTGCATGTCTCCCGGCTGCGGCAGAAGCTCGATCGCGGCTTCGACAAGCCGCTGATCCACACGGTGCGGAATGCCGGCTACATGATCCGCGCCGAGGCCTGAGGGGCCAGGCGCGGCGGAGGCGGCGGGATGGATGGTACCGGCGGCGGGGCGCCGTCCGCGAACTCGTCCTCGACGGCGCGACCCGCCATGGGGCTGGTGCAACCGCGTCTGCTGCGCAGCGCCGGCTTCCGCTTTGCGGTCCTTTTTGCCGCTCTCTTCGCGACCGCCTTCGTCGCGCTGGTGGCGATGCTGTGGTGGGCGACGGCCGGCGCGCTGGTGCGCCAGGCCGACGCGGCGATCCGCGCCGACGCCATCGCGCTGGCCGAGCGCTACCGCGACGCTGGACGCCCGGGCCTGATCGAGGCGATCGAGGAACGCCTCGCGGTGGATGTGCAGAACGAGTCGATCTACATGCTGGTCGAGACGGCGTCGAACCGACGCCTCGCCGGCAACCTGGATCGCCGCCCCGAGCCGCAGCCGCCCGATGCGACCTGGTGGCGCACCCGCGTCCTGCATGACGGGGTGCAGGCGGAGGCCCGGCTGCACCTCGTCAACCTGCCCGGAATGCAGTTGCTGATCGGCCGCGACGAGACGGAACGCCAGCAGCTGCAGCGCCTGCTGACCGAGGGGGTGATCTGGGCCTCCTCCGCGGTCATCGTGTTCGCGATCTGCGGCGCCTGGCTGCTGCGCATGGTCCTGCAGTACCGCATGCGCCCGGCCTTCGCGACCATCTCGGCGATCGCCGGCGGGGACCTGACCTCCCGGGTCGTGCTCTCCGGCCGCGGCGACGAGTTCGACCAGCTCGCCCAGACCATGAACCGCATGCTGGACCGCATCGGCACGCTGATGGAGGGTGTGCGCGGCGTGTCCGACGCGATCGCGCATGATCTGCGCACGCCGATCGCGCGGGCCCGGGCGAAGCTGGAGGAGGCGCTGGACACCGCGTCGGACGAGGACTCGCTGCGCGCCGCCGTCGAGCAGGGCATCGCCGACCTCGACAACATCAGCCGCATCTTCCAGGCCCTGCTGCGCATCGCCGAGGCCGAAGCGGGGGCGCGACGCGCCGCCTTCGCGCGCTTCGACCTCTGCCCCGTGCTCGCCGACGCCGCCGAGATCTACGAGGCGATGGCGGAGGCCCGCGGGCAACGGCTGCTGACGGATCTGCCGCCGCGGCTCGAGCTCGTGGGCGATCGCGACCTGCTGCTCCAAGCCGTGGCGAACCTGCTCGACAACGCCATCAAGTTCGCGCCGCAGGACGGCGAGGTCACGCTCTCGACCCGGATCGATGGCGGGGCCCTTGAAATCGCGGTGTCCGACAACGGACCCGGCCTGACGGCCGAGGACCGTGCCCATGCCGGAGAGCGCTTCTTCCGCGCCGACAAGGCGCGCGGCACGCCGGGATCCGGGCTCGGCCTGTCGCTGGTGCAGGCGGTCGCGCATCTGCATGGCGGAACGCTCAGGCTCGAGGATGCCCGGCCGGGGACGAGCCGGCCGGGGCTACGCGCGCGGCTGCGTCTGCCCTTGCAGTAGCCCGCATGTCTTTTTTGCGACCAACGCACGGAATGGGGCGTCACATGACGGACCCTTCATGTGGCGCCCACCGCAGCTTGAACGGCCGCATGGCAATATGGGGCCATGTGGGTTGCGCGCGCCCTGTTGCTGATTGCCCTGACCCTGGCCGCCCCAGCGCAGGCCGAGCAGACGCCCCGCGTGATCAGCGACACCCCTGAATACTGCGGCAGCCTGGTTGCGCGGCTGGAAGCGACCCCCGCGGCGCGGCGCGAGCCCTCCCGCAGCCTTGTGGAACAGGGGGTCGCGCTGTGCGGGACCGGGCATGTGCGCACGGGGATCGCCAAGCTGCGGCGCGCCCTGCGGGCCACCCAGACGACGACCCAGGCCGGAACGACCGGCGGCGACTGACGCCGCCGCCGGGCGGCGCCCGCTTCAGTCGATCCTGAGGTTCAGCCGCTCCGCCATCGCCTTCTCGTAGGCCGCGCGACGTGTCACGAAATCGAGATAGGCGGCGGTGTCGTAGTATTCGAGCGGCATGTCGAACTGGTCCCGCACCCGCGTGTTCTCCGGGCTGAACAGCGCCTCCTTCAGCGCATCGTGCAGCACGCGCACCACGCCAGGGTCCATGCCCTTCGGCCCGGAGACGCCATAGGGCGAGGTCACGACCATGTCCTGGCCGAGCTCCCTGAGCGTCGGCGCGTCCGGGAAGCGCTTCGAACGCTCCGCGCTCCAGACGCAGATCAGCCGCAGCTGCCCGCCCTCCACCAGCGGCCCCCAGGAGGAGGCGTCGGCGACGCTCATCACCTCGCCCGAGGCGACCGCCACCGCGGCCTCGTTCGCCGCGCGGTAGGGCACATGGACGATGTCGATGCCGAGGCGGGCGGAGAGGTCCTCCATGGTCAGGTGGTTGGTCGTGGCGATGCCGGAGGTGGTGTAGGTGAGCCGTCCCGGATTGGCCTTCGCATAGGCCACGTAGTCGGCGAAGGACTTGATCGGCCCGTCGCCCTTCACCGCGATGCCGAAGAGCCAGCCTGTCATGCCGATGATGTGGCTGAAATCGGTCACCGCGTCCCAGGGCGGGTTCCGCACGATATAGGGCCGGCGAATGATCGAGAGATGCATCTGCGTGATGGTGTAGCCGTCGGGGCGCGTGGTCTTCATCGCCATCGCGCCCATGGTGCCGGAGGCGCCGGAGCGGTTCTCCACCACCACCTGCTGGCCGAGGACGCGGGAGGCGACTTCCGCCGCGGAGCGAAGCTGCGCATCGGCGGAGCCGCCGGGCGGCCAGGGCACGATCAGGCGCAGCGGGCGGTCCGGGAAGCGGCCCTGGGCGCGGGCGACGGCGGGCAGGGCGAGGGCGGCGGCGACGAGGGCACGGCGGGTGGTGCCGAACGACAGGGTCATGGAGGTTCCTCCCGGCTTCTGGGCCCGAGTATCGCGGGACGCCGCGCAAGGGTCGAGGGGGCGAGGGGGTGCTGTTGCCTGGGCTGGCGCGCGGCTTGCACACTGCCGGGCGCAACGGAGGGCAGGGGCATGGCGGCATTCCGGGTCGAGGAAGCGACGGTCGCGGAGCTGCACGCGGCGATCCGCGCGGGTCGCACCACGCTGGTCGCCGTGGTGCAGCAGTATCTCGACCGGGTGCGTGCCTATAACGGCCCCTGCAGCCTGCTGGTGACCGAGGACGGACTGCCCGTGCCCGAGGCACGCGGGGCGGTGCGCGGCGGCGCGGCCATCGCCTTCCCGACGGAGACGGTACGGGCCGACACGCTGTTTCCCGATCTCGGCCGCTATCGCGGGACCCCGCTGGAATGGGGGCGGATGGAGCCGACTGCCTCCGATCCATCGGTCGCGCAGCAATACGGCATGATCGTCGGGCAGCCCGATGCGGGCCAGGTGAACGCGCTGGCGACGTTGAACATCCGCGGCGAACGCAGCGTCACCTGCCGCGGCGACTTCGACCGGCACCCCGATCTCGGCCCGCTGCCGCCCGATGCGCCGCCGATCTGCGAGACCTTCCGCCACTACCCGGACGCGCTGGAACAGGCGGCGGCGCTGGACGCGCGCTGGGGCACGAACCCGGACCTGGAGGCGATGCCGCTCTACGGCGTGACCTTCAGCTTCAAGGACCCCTTCGACACCAAGGACATGCGCAGCACCGGCGGCGGCGACGCGGCCTACGACATCGACATCCCCGCGCGCGACCACATCCTGGTGGACCGCCTGCGCAGCCAGGGCGCGATCATCTTCGCCAAGGCCGTCTGCACCGAATACAACGGCCGCGCCGGCGACCCGGGCGGGCGGCACCAGCCCACGAAGATCCTGCCCTCGACGCTCGGCTACCAGCGCAGCACCTGGGGGGGCAATCCGTCCAACCCCTACGACACGCGGCGCTCGGCGTCGCTGGGGTCGAGCTCGGGCTCGGCGCTCTCGGTCAGCGTGAACTTCGTCATGTGCAGCCTGGGCGAGGAGACCCGTGCCTCCTGCCGCGGCCCGTCCAACCACAATGCGGTGGCGCTGATTCTGCCGCACAAGTCGATGATCGGCTTCGACGGCGGCGCGATCGGTGCCGACGTGCATTGCGACCGCACCGGTATTCATGCGCGGCGGCTGGAGGATTGCGCGAAGGTGCTGGACGCGCTGCTGGACCGTGAGACGGCGGGCTACGACCCGCGCGACATCTGGACCACGGTGCCGCGCCCCGCCGTGCTGCCGACGCGCTTCGCCAGCCATGTGAAGGGCGGCTCGCTCGCGGGGCTGCGCATCGGCGTGGTGCGGGAATCGATGCGCGTCTATCCGGGCCAGAAGCAGGCCGAGCCCATCGTCACCGCCGCCGCAGCCGAGGTGAAGGCGGTGCTGCGCGACCAGCTTGGCGCCACGCTGGTGGAATCGCGCGACCGGCTCTGGACGCCCGACCCCGAGATCGAGCCGATGCGCGTCGATTTCCGCGACGGGCTGTGCCGCCTCGTGCCGGTGCTGATGCCGGACATCCTCTTCCGCCTCGGCCCCGATGGCGGGCCGCTGTTCAAGGAGTTCGCCGAGGCCATCCAGCCGACGGAATTCGCCCCCGGCAAGGTCTTCGGCAGCGGGACCATGACCCCGATGGACTGGTGCGTCGGGCTCGCGGAGGGCCGCATCCCGCCACCCGCCAATTTCGACATCTGCACCATCCAGCAGCAGGAGCTGTCCACCACCTTCCGCTTCCATATCTCCCAGTACCTCGAGCGCCGCGCCGCGGACTGGCACGCGGCTGGCTTCGCGGAGACGCTGCGCGACTGGGCCAGCCTCAACGCCCGGTCGAAATTCTGGGGCGACGACCAGCGCGCGGCCTTCAAGAACTGGGAGGAGGTGGCGGACCCGCGCAACCCGGTCGGCGGCCGGCAGGGCGTGAACGAACGCATCATGCTGCGCGAATTGCTGCGCCGCCTCGACATGATGGTGCTGATGGAGAATCGGCTGGACTGCTTCGTCCGCCTGCACACGCCGCTGCCGCCTGGGCTGATCGGCCATCTGGGGGAGCCGGGCACACCGTCCAACCTGCGGCCCGAGAGCCTCTACGGACCCAACGCGGGACTGACGGAAGTGCTGGTACCCGCGGGCTATGTCCAGGTCGCCTATGACCCGGTCTTCACGCTCAGCCCCGACGGCACGCGCTACGTCGCCACGCCGTCCGACGTGCCGACGCCGCTCGCCGCGCCCGGCCTGCCTTTCAGCCTGGTCTTCCGCGGCGAGCACCTGCACGAGGATGTCGTCCTCCGCGTCGCCGGCGCCTACGAGGCCGCGTCGCGCCGGCGCATTCCGCCGCCCGCCTTCGCGGCGCCGCCGGCTTGACGCAGCGCAGCATGGGGTCGATTGCGGCGGGGTGAATTCCGTCCCCATCGGCCTCTACGCGCTGGCCGGCTTCTGCACCGGGTCCGGCATGCGGATGCTGGACGCGCTCCTGCCGCTGCTGGCGGCGGATCTCGGCATCACCGTCGCTGCGGCGACCGGCGTGGTCGCGGCCTTCGTCCTGCCCTATGGCCTGGTGCAGCTTGTCGCCGGGCCGCTCGGCGACCGCTTCGGCAAGCCGCGCGTGGCGACGCTGGCGCTGGCGGGATACGGCCTCGCCATGCTGGCCGCCGCGGCCGCACCCGACTTGCCGGCGCTGATCGCCTTCCGCGCCGCCTCCGGCCTCTGCGGCGGGGCGGTGATCCCGCTGCTGATGGCGCATATCGGCGACAGCGTCGCCTATGAGGAGCGCCAGGCCGCGATCGGGCGCTTCTCCACCGGCATGGTCATGGCGATGCTGCTCGGCGGGCCGGGATCGGGCGTGGTGGGCGACCTCGCCGGGTGGCGGCTGCCCTTCGTGCTGCTCGGGGTGATGGCGCTCGGCGTGTGCGGGGCCATGGCGCTGAGGATCGGGCTGGAGGCGCTGCTGCGGCCGCCGGCGCGCGGCACGGCGGGGATCGGCGGCTACCGCGCCCTGCTGATGAGCCGCCCGGGACGGCGCCTGGTGCTGGTGGCCTTCCTGAACGGGGTGTGCCTCTTCGGCGGCGCCTTCCCCTTCGTCGGCGCCTACCTGATCCAGCAATTCGGCCGCAGCGCGGCGGAGGCCGGGCTGATCGTCGCGGTCTTCGGGCTGGGCGCGCTGGTCTATACGCGCATCGCAAGGCGGATCGTGAAGCGCTTCGGGGAGCGGCGGCTCTTCGTCGCCGGCGGCGCAGGGCTCGGCGTCGGGCTGACGGCGCTGGCCCTGGCGCCGTCCTGGCCAGCGATCGCGGCGCTGAACCTCGCGCTCGGCTTCTGCTTCTACCTGTTCCATGGCGTGCTGCAGACCCGGGCGACGGAGACGCTGCCGGCGGCGCGCGGCACGGCGGTGGGCGGCTTCGCGCTGGCGCTCTTCGTCGGCCAGGCGGCGGGGTCCCTGGTGTTCGGCGCGGTGCTGGCGCTGTCGGACTACCGCACCGCCTTCGTGCTCGCCGCGGCGGGGGTGGCGGGGCTGACCGCCTATGCGGCGCGGACCCTGCTGGCGGGGCCGCGAACGGCCTGAACCGCGGGGCGGCTTGCGGCGTTGATGCTGTATGCGCACGCCAAACCCGCCCGAGGCCGATGTCCCGACCACCCCGCCGGCCATTCCGGACCTGCCCCCGCCCGTCCCGCGACCGACGCGGGGGGAGGCCGAGGCGGCGGTGCGCACCCTGCTGCGCTGGGCCTGCGACGACCCGATGCGGGAGGGGCTGCTCGACACGCCGGCTCGGGTGGTGCGGTCCTACGAGGAGTTCTTCGCCGGCTACGCCACCGACCCCGTCGCCCTGCTGGAGCGCAGCTTCGCCGAGGTGGAGGGCTATGACGAGATCGTCCTGCTCCGGAACATCCGCCTCGAATCCTATTGCGAGCATCACATGGTGCCGATCATCGGCACCGCGCATGTCGCCTACCTGCCGGCGGGGCGCGTCGTCGGCATCAGCAAGCTCGCCCGGGTGGTGGAGGCCTATGCCAAGCGCCTGCAGATCCAGGAGAAGCTGACGGCGCAGATCGCCAACACGATCGACGCCGTGCTGAGGCCGCGTGGCGTCGCGGTCGTGCTGGAATCGGCGCACCAGTGCATGACCACGCGCGGCGTGCACCAGCCCGGGGTGACGATGGTGACCAGCCGGATGCTGGGGGCCTTCCGGGACGATGCGAACACGCGGCGGGAGCTGCTGGCGCTGATCCGGGGCGGGGCGGCATAGCACAGCCTGCACGCAGGGGTTGCTTGACCGGAGGTAAGCGGAACGAAACTCTGGTGGTCCCAAACCATCCCGATGGGACCGCCGGCATGACCAGCTTCTTCATCGACTATGCGTCCATCACCCAGGAGACCCTTGCGGCCGGCGAGTTCGGCGTGGTCACCGCGACGGGCAGCATCCGCAACAACAACATCTCCGTCTTCATTCCCGGCAGCGATGGCTGGCTGATGAATGACGGGACGATTTTCGCCCTGGCCTACGGTGTCTTTGCGGATGGGCCGGGCGTGGTGGTGGAGAACCGTGGCCGGATCAGCGGCGGCACGGTCAGCACCTTCAGCGGTGCGATCTTCGCGGACAATTCGAATTTCACGCTGCTCAACAGCGGCACGGTCAGCGGCCGGTCCTTCGCCGTGACGGTCCTGGGCAGCAACGGCACGATCACCAATTCGGGCAGCATCGTCGCCAGCAGCGGCATCGCCATCGACGTCACCACCGCGGCCGGCTTCAGACTGAGCAACAGCGGCAGCATCACCGTCCTCGACAGCGCCGGACTGGCCCCCGCGGCCCTGCGCGTCGGCGCCGCGATCGTCAGCCTTTCCAATACCGGCGTGATCGAGGTGCCGCATGCCGGGCTGGCGGTCGATCTCTACGCCGCCGCCGCGGTGCAATTCACCAACAGCGGTACCATCCGGGGCAGTGTCACGCTCTCCAACCTGGGCTTCGACCGCTACGACGGCACCGGCGGGCATGTCCTCGGCGTGGTCCAGGGACAGGGCGGCGACGATCTGCTGATCGGCGGCAGCTTCATGGATTCCCTCGACGGCGGCGATGGCAACGACAGCATCCACGGCGCTGGCGGCAACGATATCCTCTTCGGCGGTTCGGGCGACGATACGATCCAGGGCGGCGAGGGTGACGACTACGTCCTGGCAAGCCTGGGCGAGGATCAGTTGGAGGGCGGAGCCGGCAACGACACGCTGCTGGGCGAGGCGGGGCCTGATGTGCTCGATGGCGGGGACGGCATCGACATCGCCAGCTATCTCTCCCCCTTCCCCGGGACGCTGCTCGTCGACCTGACGGACGAGACGAACAACCTCGGCGAGGCCGCGGGCGACATCTTCATCTCGATCGAGGGGGTCGAGGGCGGCAACAGCAGCGACACCCTGCGGGGCGACGCGGGGGCGAACATCCTCATCGGGCGCAGCGGCAACGACCTGCTCGACGGTCGGGCCGGCGCGGATACGCTGCGCGGCGGCAATGGCGACGATCTCTACACCGTGGACAACGCGAAGGATCGCGTGATCGAGCGCAGCGGCCAGGGCTTCGACACGGTGGAAACGTCCGTCACCTACGCCCTGTCCAGCCAGGCCCCGGTCGAGGTGCTGCGCACCACCAACGCTAATGCCACGAGTGGCATCAACCTGACTGGCAGCGACATCGCCAACGCCATCACCGGCAATGCCGGCGCCAACCGCCTCGCCGGCCGGGCCGGCGACGACAGCCTCGACGGGGGGGCCGGTGACGACACCCTGGTGGGCGGCCAGGGCAGCGACCAGCTTACCGGTGGCGCCGGGCTCGACGCCTTCCTGCTGGACAGCCTGGTCGGCGCGGACACGATCCTCGATTTCGCCCCGATCGACGACGTGATCCAGCTTTCGCGCTCCGGCCTCGGCTTCACCCACCCCGTCGCGGCGCTGAACGCCAATGCCTTCGCCTTCGGGACCGCGGCCACCACGAACGCCCACCGCTTCCTCTACGACACGGCGACGGGCACGCTGCGCTTCGACGCGGACGGCCTGCAGCCGGGCTTCGCGCCGGTGGTCATCGCCACCTTGGCCGGCACGCCGGCCGTGACCCTGGCCGACTTCATTGTGGTGGCCTGACCCGCGCCTTGCCGCGCCGGGCCCCCGGGGGCATACCCCGCCGCGAATTCCGGGGACCCTGCCATGCGCGTGAAGGATGTGAAGAAGGTCGTGCTCGCCTATTCTGGCGGGCTCGACACCAGCGTGATCCTCAAGTGGCTGCAGACAACCTACCGCTGCGAGGTGGTGACCTTCACGGCCGATCTCGGCCAGGGGGAGGAACTCGGCCCCGCCCGCGACAAGGCGCTGCTCCTCGGCATCAAGCCCGAGAACATCTTCATCGACGACCTGCGCGAGGAGTTCGTCCGCGACTTCGTCTTCCCGATGTTCCGGATGAACGCCTTGTACGAGGGCCAGTACCTGCTCGGCACCTCCATCGCCCGCCCGCTGATCGCCAAGCGCCAGATCGAGATCGCGGAAATGGTCGGCGCCGACGCCGTTGCCCATGGCGCGACCGGCAAGGGCAACGACCAGGTCCGCTTCGAGATCGGCTACTATTCCCTGAAGCCCGACGTGAAGGTCATCGCCCCCTGGCGCGAATGGGACCTGACCAGCCGCACGAAGCTGATCGAGTTCG
>JAIYAI010000587.1 GCA_027489135.1 Acetobacteraceae bacterium | reverse complement strand
TACTGCTTCGTCGCGTTGGCGGCGTCCACGGTGACCTGGTCGTCGGTCTGGTCGCGGTACTCGATCCCGAGGTCGTAGTACTTCAGGTCGATGTCGAGATAGGGCAGGATCAGCCTGTCCTTGATGAACTGCCAGATGATGCGTGTCATCTCGTCCCCGTCCATCTCGACGACGGGGGTCTTCACCTTGATCTTGGCGGCCATGGCTGTCCTCGGTGTGGGCCCGGCCGACCGAGTCCCTCCAGGGTCCGCGCCGGGGTCTGCGAAAGCGCGCGGACCATCGCACCGGCCAAGGGCGGGGGCAAGGGCGCGGCGAGGCTCGCGGGCTGTTCGTGCGGGCGCGAGCGGCTAGACTGCCCCCCGAACCATTCCCTCAGGGGGTTTTGCGATGATCGGCTGGATCATTCTCGGCGTCCTCGTCCTGCTCGTGCTGTGGCTTGTCGTGGTCTACAACCGGCTGGTCGCGCTGCGGCAGACCACGGGCCAGTCCTGGTCCGACGTCGATGTCCAGCTCAAGCAGCGCCACGACCTGATCCCCAACCTCGTCGAGACGGTGAAGGGCTACGCCGCGCATGAGGCCGGCACCTTCGAGGCGGTGGTGAAGGCGCGCAACGCCGCGGTCTCGGCCGCGACGCCCGAGCAGGCCGCAGCCGCCGAAGGCGCGCTGGGCCAGGCGCTCGGGCGCCTCTTCGCCCTGGCCGAGGCCTATCCGGACCTGAAGGCCAACCAGAACTTCCTCTCGCTGCAGTCCGAACTCTCGGACATCGAGAACCGCATCGCCGCGGCGCGCCGCTTCTTCAACAACTCCGTCGCCGAGTACAACAGCGCGATCCAGCAGATCCCCGCGGTGTTCTTCGCCGGCTCGCTCGGCTTCACGCCGCGCACCTTCTTCGAGGTGGCCGAGCCCGAGCGCGCCCTCATCCAGGCGGCGCCGCAGGTGAAGTTCTAGCGCCGAGGGCATCGTCGCCGTGCTGCCTGCGATCGGGGCCTGACCCGCGGTGCTCCCCACCATCGGGCTGCGCACCCATATCTGGAACAACCTCTGGAAGACGGTCCTGCTGCTGGCCGGCTTCCCGCTGCTGCTGCTGCTGCTCAGCTATGCCTTCGCGCTGATCGTCGTCTCCGGCGAGAAGCACAGCCTCGGCCAGGGCTTCCGCGCCGCCGCGGCGACGATGCCCTATGTCCTGCCCGTCGTGCTGGCGGTCACCGGCATCTGGTTCGCCATCGCCTGGGCCGCCAACCAGCGCATCCTCGACGCCCTGACCGGCGCGAAGCCCGTCACGCGGAAGGAGGAACCCTTTCTCTGGAACACGCTGGAGGAGCTCTGCATCAGCCGCGGCGAGCCGATGCCGCGCCTCGCCGTCATCGAGAGCGACGCGCTGAACGCCTTCGCCTCCGGCCTCTCGCGCAAGACCGGCGCGGTGACGGTGACGCGGGGGCTGCTGAACGCGCTCGACCGGCGGGAACTGCGCGGGGTGCTCGCGCATGAGCTGACGCATATCCGCAATGGCGATGCGCGGCTGGCCGTGGTGGCCGCGGTCTTCGCCGGCGTGCTCTCCCTGCCCGGGGAGATGCTGGGGCGGATGGGGCGGTTCGGGCGGATCAGCATCGGCAACCGCTCCTCCAACCGCGACAACAACGGCTCCGGCGGCTGGCTGGTGCTGATCGCGCTGGCGATCATGGCGCTCTGCTACGTGCTGGCGATCGGCCTGCGCTTCGCGCTCTCGCGCAATCGGGAATTCCTGGCCGATGCCGGGGCGGTGGAGCTGACCAAGGACCCGGACGCGATGATCACGGCGCTGCGCAAGATCGATGCGCGCTCCGCCATGCCGGCGCTGCCGGGCCAGGTGCAGGCGATGATGATCGACAGCGACGAGGAGCGGGTGGGCGGCAAGTGGCTCGCCACCCACCCGGCGATGGCGGACCGCATCAATGCCCTGGTGCGCTTCGGCGGCGGTCGGGACCCCGGGCCGATGGTGACGGAGCGGTCGGAGGACCCCTCCGACGAGACGATCCGCATCAAGCCGATCATGCCGGGCCCGATCCAGGCGCCGCCGGTCGAGGCGCAGCCCTGGGGCGCGCCGGTGGAGGTGGCGGTGCCGGAGACGAAGCCTTGGTGGCGGCGGGGCTGACGGGCGGGCTGCGCTGCGCGGCGCCGTGGCTGGCCGGGCTGCTGCTGGTCTTTGCCGTCGCGGCGGTGATGCGGCGCTAGGACCCGCCCTATCGGCTCGACAACGGGGAGATCTGGGCGCTGGTTGCCGGAAGCGGCGTGCAGATCGATGGCCTCGACCACCGCCCTATCGGTTTTTTCTGGAACTTGGTGTGGGTCCACGGGGGGCGTTCATTGTATCACGCGTCCGGGACCTGGCGCATCCGCTCCGACATGCTTTGCATCGAGCCCTATCGGCGCTGCTTCGTCTACTGGTCCGATGGCACGGCGACCGTCACCGACGCCAACGGCGCCGAGTTACCGCGGGTCCCGTTTCGCGTCACGGCGATGGGTCTGCGCGGGCTCTACCGGTTGTACTGACCGCCCTCCCGGTCACCTGATCGCGACCGCTGCATCTACCGCATCCGCCGCTCCGTAGCCCTGTGCGCCCCGACAGACGGGCGCGCAGCGAAGGAGAGCTCTCTTGGCACGCAAGCAGAACAAGTCCGGGACGACGCCCCTCGGGGACGGCACCCTGGACGACATGATCATGGGCACCACCGCCGACGACATCCTCAAGGGCCGCGCCGGCGACGACAGCATCATGGGTGACGCCGGCTTCGACCTGCTGAAGGGCGGCGGAGGGCACGACATGCTCTTCGGCGGCGCCAACAGCGATGTCCTGATGGGCGGTCGCGGCAACGACACCCTGCACGGCGATGCCGGGCCGGACCGCGGCCGTGGCGACCTCGCGGGGGATCGCCTCGACGGCGGCGACGGCGACGACCTGCTCGTCCTCGGCGAGGGGCTGGAGACGGCGACCGGCGGCGCCGGCATGGACATGTTCCTGTTCAAGTTCGCCAACCCGCAGACGCCGCTCGCGGCCGGCACTGGCGCCGCCTTCACCGCCATCACCGACTTCAAGGCGGCCGAGGACACGCTGGTCTTCGACGCCATGGGCGTCGGCACCGACGCCGCGGGCGCCAATTTCATGGACAAGTCCGGCGACGGCGGCATGGTCGACAGCTTCTTCAGCGGCGCGGCTGCGATGGCGATGGGCCAGTCCGTCGTGGTCGTCACCGACCAGGCCTTCACCTCCGGCCTGCTCGCCGCCCAGGCGGTGCAGGGCGAGGAGGCCGGCGACATGATCCTCTACTTCAACAGCACGGTGGGGGTGGCGAGCCTGCTCGTCGCCTCGGCGCCGGACACGGTGGTCTCCATCGCGCGCTTCACCGACATCACCTCGCTCGGCGCGCTGCAGGCGGCCGGGTTCGGCCAGGCGGACTTCGTCTTCGCCTGACCCGGCGCGGCATGCCGGCCGGCATCCGGTCGGCATGCCCGCCCCCGGCCTGGCGGGAATGCTGCGTCCCGGGCGCCGACATGCGCGGCGGGGACAGGTCCCGCCGGTGCCGGGGTGTCAGGCCCCCGGCGACAGGGCGCCCGGGTGGCCGGCTGCGCCAATCCGCCGCGTGCGGCCGCCGGTTGCGGCCGGCGCGGCGGCCGGTGCGTCCCGGGCCGTGGCCTCGGACCAGGCCTGCGTGAAGGACGCCAGCATCCGCTGTCCCGCCTCCGGCTGCCCCACGGCCCGGAAGGCCTCGGCGACCGCCGACAGGGCCTGGAGCAGCTTCGCCTCCGCGGCGGCCTGCAGCGCCGGCCGCGCGCCATCCGGGGCGGCCAGGGCCGGCACCTCGATCGGCCGGCCCTGCTGCAGCGCCGCGCGCTGCGCCGCGGTCAGCCGCGGGTCCGTGGTGACGGCCGGAACCTCCGCCAGGGCCGCACAGGCGACGATCGGCGGCAGCAGCCAGGGGGAGACAGCAGCCTCGGGCTCGTCCGGCACGGTCTCGGTCCGGAACAGCAGGCTCGCCGCGTGGCGCGCCCCGGGCTCGCAGCAGGCGGCGATGCAGCATTCCCGCTGTTCCGTGCTGCGCCGCCACAGGGGGGAATCGAGGCGGCTTTCGATCGGTGCCAAGCGGAAAAAACGCATAGTCCCGTCCCTCCACGCCGGAATTCGAAGCGGGTTCAGAATGGAATGCCGGTCGCGATGCCGCGATCCGGACAAACCCTCGGTTGGGATCGGGGTAAACCCTTACGCGTCGTCCTCGGCCGGTGGTTCGCCCTCGGCCGCCAGCCAGCCCTGCGCCACCGCGTAGCGCAGCAGCTCGACCCGGCTGTCGAAGCCCAGCTTCCCGGTCGCGTGCGCCTTGTGCGCCTCCACCGTCTTCACGGCGATGCCGAGCAGCGCGGCGATCGCCTTGTTGCTGTGGCCGGAGAGGCCGAGGCGCAGCACCTCCACCTCCCGCCCTGTCAGCGCCGCGCCCTGCCCCGGCCCGGCCGGCCCCACCGCCTGCGCCGCCACGACCGGATCGAGGTAGATCCGCCCCTGCGCCGCGGCGCGGACGGCGCGCACCAGTTCCGCCGCGGCCGAGCGCTTGGCGACATAGCCGGCCGCACCCAGGTCCAGCAGCCGCCGCACATAGACCCGGTCCTCGTGCACCGTCAGCACGACGCAGCGGCACTCCGGGCAGGCGGCGGTGATCGCCTGCAGCAGTTCGATCCCGTTCAGCCCGGGCATCGACATGTCGATCACCGCGACATCCGGGCATTGCGCGGTGATCCGTGCCAGCGCGGTGCGCCCATCCCCGGCATCGCCCACCACGACGATGTCGGGTTGCTCCGCCAGCAGCGCCCGCACGCCGGCCAGGATCATCGGGTGATCGTCGGCGAGGAAGACCGTGATCATCGGCAGACGGGGGGCATGGGCCTGTCATCGCAGCGGCATGGGGGCCCCGGCAAACGCCCACCTTACCAAAATGTCAAGGCTCAGGCTGGCGTGACTGATGCTTTCGGGCCACCATCCCGGCTGCGTTCCGACCCAGCGCCGGCGCTCTCCCTCCGTGCCACCCGGACCCGCCATGACTGAACGCTTTCCCGCCTTCGGCCAGGCCGACCTGACCAACTGCGACCGGGAGCCGATCCAGATCCCCGGCTCGATCCAGCCGCATGGCGTGCTGCTCGCCCTCTCACCGGACGACCAGGTGGTGCGCCGCGTCGCCGGCCCGACCGAACGCCTGCTCGGGGTGCCGTCCCGGGCGCTGCTGGGGCAGGGCCTGGACGTGCTGCCCGCACCGCTGGCCATGGCGGTGGCGGCGCTGGCGACGGACCTGCGCGGCCGCGCCACCGCGTCCCGGCGTATCCTGATCGAGGGCATCGCCTGCGACACCATCGCGCATCGGGCCGGCGACGTCCTGCTGATCGAGGTGGAGCCGCTGCTGGAGCCGGATCTCGAGGACACCCTCGGCACGGCCGAGGCGATGCTCTGGCGGGCGCGCCGGGCCGGCGACGTCACCGGCTTCTGCCAGAGCATGGCCGAGGAGGTGCGGGCGCTGACCGGCTTCGACCGGGTGATGGTCTATCGCTTCCA
This sequence comes from Acetobacteraceae bacterium, assembly GCA_027489135.1. Taxonomy (GTDB): domain Bacteria; phylum Pseudomonadota; class Alphaproteobacteria; order Acetobacterales; family Acetobacteraceae; genus JAIEOP01. The sequence goes on along the minus strand of JAIYAI010000587.1, from coordinate 2,717 downwards.
CCCGGACGACTCCGGGGAGGTGGTCGCGGAGGCGCGCGCCGCCGCGCTCGAGGCCTTCCTCGGGCTGCGCTACCCGGCCTCCGACATCCCGCGCCAGGCGCGGGAGCTCTACCTGCGCAACTGGGTGCGCATCATCCCGGACATCGGCTACACGCCCGCGCCGATCCTGGCCGACGCGCCGGGGGCCGCGCCGCTCGATCTCAGCTTCGGCGTGCTGCGCAGCGTCTCGCCGATCCATCTCGAATACCTGCGCAACATGGGCGTCGCGGCCTCGATGTCGCTCTCGCTGGTCGTGGGCGGCCAGCTCTGGGGCCTGATCGCCTGCCACCACAACACGCCGCGCTACCTGCCCTACCGGGTCCGGGTGACCGGCGAGACCTTCGCGCTGGTGGCCTCCGCCCAGCTCGAGAGCAATCTCGGCGCGGCCTCCCTGGCGGCGCAGCGCCACGCGACCTCGGTGCGGATGGGGCTGGTCGCCCTGCTCGGGCGGGAGATGGACCTCGGCGCCGGGCTGACGCGCTACCAGCCCAACCTGCTGGACTATGTCACCGCCGACGGGGTCGGCGTCTGGTCCGGCGGCCGCTTCATCGGCCTTGGCGCCACGCCACCGGAGGATCGCGTCGCGACGCTGGTCGGCTGGCTGAACGAGCATGCCGGGGGCGAGGAGGTCTACCATACCGACCGGCTCGGCCTCGTCTGCCCCGCGCTGCGCGAGGAGGCCGGCACCGCCAGCGGGCTGCTGGCGCTCTCGATCTCCCGCCAGCCGCGCGACTACGTGCTGTGGTTCCGGCGGGAACTGCCGCAGGTGGTCACCTGGGCCGGCAACCCCAACAAGGCGACCGAGCAGGCCGCGGGCGCGCTGCCCCTCTCGCCGCGGCGCAGCTTCGCCGCCTGGCGCGAAACGGTGCGGATGCAGTCGGCGCCCTGGACGGCGCATGAGATCGAGGCCGCGCATGCGCTGCGGATTTCGCTGATCGACGTGGTGCTGCAGCGGGTCGACGCCATCCTGCGGGAGCGCGAGCGGGCGCGCCTCGCGCAGCAGCGCCTCAGCGGCGAGCTCGATCGGCGGGTCGCCGAGCTCGAGGCGCTGGCCGAGGCCTTGCGGGCGGAGACGCGGCGCAGGGCCGAGGCCGAGAGCGAGCTGTCGCGCGTGCTCCGCCGCACGGTCGAATTGCAGGAGGAGGAGCGCCGGCAGGTCGCGCGGGAGCTGCACGACAGCGCCGGGCAGACCCTGACGCTGCTGCAGCTCGGGCTCGGGCGGGTGGCGCGCGCCGCGGCGGCGGATCCGGCGGCGGTGTCGGAGATCGACACGCTGCGGTCCCTGGCCGGGGAGCTGGGGTCGGACCTGTCGCGCCTGGCGCGGGAGATCCGGCCGACGGCGCTCGACGATCTGGGGCTGGCGGCGGCGCTGCACCAGCTTGCCGAGGTGGTGACGCGCGCGACGGGGCTCACCGTGGAGGCGGCGGTCGATCCAGCCGCCCCGCGCCCGGCGCCGGAGGTCGAGACCGCGCTCTACCGCGTGGCGCAGGAGGCGCTGACCAATGTCGTGCGCCATGCCGGGGCGCGCCATGCCTGGGTGCGGCTGGATACGGAGGGCAAGGGGCTGCGGCTCCGCGTGGAAGATGACGGCAGCGGCTTCGATCCGGCGGCGGTGGCGTCGCGGCGGCCGGTCGGCGCGCATCTCGGCCTGATTGGGATGCGGGAGCGGGTGGCGCAGATCGGCGGGACCCTGGCGATCGGGCCGCGGCCGGGCGGCGGCACGCGGCTGGAGGTGACGGCACAGGGCTGAGCCGCACCGTCCGGGGCCTCGGCCGCGTTCAGCGCCGCCGGGATGCCCGCCCGCGTCAGCGCTTCCCCACCATCCCCCGTTCCACCAGCATCTCGGCGATCTGCACCGCGTTCAGCGCCGCGCCCTTCCTGAGGTTGTCGGCGACGCACCAGAAGGCGAGGCCGTGCGGCACGGTCGGATCGACCCGGAGCCGGGAGACGAAGACCGCGTCCTCGCCGGCCGCGTCGATCTGGGTGACGTAACCGCCATCCTCCCGCTTATCCACCACCTGCACGCCCGGCGCCTCGCGCAGCGCGTCCCAGGCCTGGTCCTCGGTGATCGGGCCCTCGAACTCGACATGGATCGCCTCGGCATGGGCGATGAAGGCGGGGACGCGGACGCAGGTGGCGATGACCTTGATGTCGGGATCGAGGATCTTCCGCGTCTCCACCGCCATCTTCCATTCCTCCTTGGTCTCGCCGTCCTCGAGGAACGTGTCGATGTGCGGGATGCAGTTGAAGGCGATGGGCTTCGGGAACTGCTCCGGCACGGCGGGGTCGTTCACGTAGATGGCGCGGGTCTGGTTGAAGAGCTCGTCCATCGCCTCCTTCCCGGCGCCGGAGACGGACTGGTAGGTGGCGACGACGACGCGCTTGACCTTGGCGATGTCGTGCAGCGGCTTGAGGGCGACGACCATCTGGATGGTCGAGCAGTTCGGGTTGGCGATGATGTTGCGCTTCGTGGCGTGGCGGAGGTGCTGCGGGTTCACCTCCGGCACGATGAGCGGGATGTCGGGCTCCATGCGGAACTGGCTGGTGTTGTCGATCACCATGCAGCCCGCGCCGGCGGCGCGCGGCGCATGCACGGCGGAGACCGCGGCGCCGGGGGAGAAGAGGGCGATGTCGGTGCCCTTGAAGTCGAAGCGGTCGAGGGCCTGGACCTTCAGGAC
>JAIYAI010000786.1 GCA_027489135.1 Acetobacteraceae bacterium | reverse complement strand
CGCCGCGCAGGGCGGCGACCTGCTCGGTCAGGCGGGCCTGCTCCGCGCGCTGCTGCGCCATGCCCGCCAGCTTCTGCTCGGCATCCGAGAGGGTGGCGCGGCGTTCGGCCAGCGCCCGCTCCGCGGCACCGCTCTCGCCGCGCAGGGAGGCAAGCCGCCGTTCCTCCGCCCCGGCCTGATCGCGCAGCTCGGCCAGCCGCCGCTCTGCCGTGGCGATGTCGCCGCGCAGCGAGGCCACCTGCGCCTCGAGGCCCCGCAGCGTCGCCGCGGCCTGCTCGCGCTGCGCCGCAAGCTGGCGCGCCGCCGCCTCGCCCTGCGCGACCACGGCCTGCCGCTCGGCAACCGCCGCCTCCGCCGTGGCGAGGGACTGGCGCAGCGTCGCCAGCCTGCCCTCGGCCTGGGTCGCCTCGGCGCCGAGACTGCGGACGCGGCCGGCCGCCGCCTGCTCGGCCTGGGTCGCCTGGGCGATGGCGGCGCGGCGCGCGGTGAGGTCGCGTTCCGCCAGGGCGAGATCGTTGCGCAGCCCACCGAGGCGCTCCTCGGCCACCTGGCCGGCCTGGCGGCGCTCGGTCAGCGCGCGCTCCGCGTCGGCGATGCTGGCACGGAGCGCGGTCAGGCGCTGCTGCTCGGCCCCGGCATTGGCGCCGAGTTCGGCGACGCGGCGCTCGGCGGCGGCAGCCTGGTCGCGCAGGCCGGCGAGGCGCCGCTCCTCCACCGCGCCGCGCTCGGCGAGGGCGGCGAGGCGGGCATCCTGGGTGGCGGCCTGCGTGGTGAGATAGGCAAGGCGGCGCTCCGCCTGATCGGCATCGCCGCGAAGCTGGGCGGCGGTGTTGCGGTGGGTCTCCGCCGCCGTGCTCTCGGCGGCGATGCTGTTGCGCAGCGCCGCGGCCTCGGCGGCAGCGGCGTCGCGCTCACGCTGGGCGGCACGCAGTGCCCGGCGGGCGGCGCCGAGGCGGCCATCGATGGTGGCGAGGTCGCCGGCGGCGCGGCGCTCGGCGGCCAGGGCTTCCTCCAGCGTGGCAACGCGCTGGGTCAGGGTGGCGCTGCGCGCATCGGCTTCGGCACGGGCCTGCTCGGCGGAGGCGAGGCGGGTTTCCTCCGGCGTCGCGCAGGCGGTGAGAAGGGCAAGGCCCGCCAGGGGCCCGAAGATGATCCGCGCACGCATGTCCGGTTCCCTGTCTCGCCTCGTGTCCCGAATGTCGGTCAGGCGGGGCAGGAGTCCAAGGGTGTCGCCGGGGAAGAATCGAAACAGGCGCCGCGAGGGCGCCTGTCGCGGGGGATGGGGCGCGGCCACCCAACCCTCCCCCGCCAGCGGGGGAGGGCCATGGGCGGGGTCAGGCCGCCGTGGCGCGGACCAGCTTGCCGGGCTTCGCGCCGGTCTCCTGGCCCTTCTCGAAGATCGGCACGCCTGAGCAGATGGTGATGTCGTAGCCATCGACCGTCTGCACCAGGCGGCGGCCGCCGGCGGGCAGGTCGTAGATCATCTCCGGGTGGTGCAGGCGCAGCCCCTCGAAGTCGATCACGTTCACGTCCGCCTTCTTGCCGACCTGCAGCCGGCCGCGGTCGTGGAAACCGAAGAAGTCCGCGGTGCCGCTGGTCTGGCGAGAGACCACGTATTCCAGCGGCAGGCGCGGGCCGCGCGTGCGGTCGCGCACCCAGTGGGTGAGCATGGTGGTGTTCAGCGAGGCGTCGCAGATCACGCCGCAATGCGCGCCGCCGTCGGACAGGCCGAGCACGGTGTGCGGGTCGGTGATCATCTCGCGGACCACTTCATGGTCGCCGTGCACGTAGTTGGTGACCGGGAAGTAGAGCATCCGCCCGCCATCGCCGCCGATGAAGTAGTCATAGGCGTATTCGGCGGGGCTGACCCCGGCCTTCTGCGCCAGCGCGGCGATCGAGCGCTCCGGCGGCGGCTCGTAGTCGGGCGGATCGCCGAGCAGGTACATGCGATCCCAGCGCGTGGCGATCTGCCGCGACAGCGGCGGCAGCACCTCGAGCAGCCGCGGCGAGGCCTCCTGCGCCAGGATAGCGGCACGCACCGACGGATCGCGCAGACGGGCCAGCATCTCCTTCGGCGGCAGCTTCGCCAGCTCCGCGAAGGCCTCGCGCAGCGCAAAGGGGTTGAGCGAGGTGGTCAGGCCGAGCGTCAGCCCCACCGGGCGCCCGGCGACCTGGGCCGAGAGCGGCAGGCCATCGGCACGGGCGGCGCGCACGCCGTCCATCAGCCGGCGCCAGCGCTGCGGGTCGTAGCTGCGGTCGGTCAGCAGGAACCACACGGGGCGGCCGCTGTCCTTGGCGATCTGGCGCATCCAGCCGAACTCGGCCTTCTCGTCCTCGAAGTCGGACAGCATGCCGAAGGCGCCGACGCCGGCGCGGCCCATGGCGCGGCCAATGGCGATCAGCTCCTCATGCTCGGCATAGCGGCCGGGGACGAGGTCGCCGGCGGGCGTCTTGTGCTGGTCCGTGCGGCTGGTGGTGAAGCCGAAGGCGCCGGCCTTCAGGCCCTCTTCCGTCAGCTTCGCCATCAGCTCGATATCCTCGGCCGTGGCACGCTCGCGGTTGATCGCGCGCTCGCCCATCGCGTAGACGCGCAGCGGGTGGTGCGCCATCTGCGCCGCGACATCGATGGTGCGCGGCAGGCGGGCCAGCGCGTCGAGGTATTCGGGGAAGCTCTCCCAGTCCCACTTCAGGCCTTCGGAGAGGGTGATGCCGGGGATGTCCTCGACGCCCTCCATCAGGTCGATCAGCGCCTGGTGGTGCTGCGTGCGGACGGGCGCGAAGCCGACGCCGCAATTGCCGAACATGATCGTCGTCGCGCCGTGCCAGGAGGAGGGCGCGAGCACCGGGTCCCAGGTGGCCTGGCCGTCGTAGTGGGTGTGGATGTCGACCCAGCCCGGGGCGACGAGGCGGCCTTCCGCCTTCACGTCGCGCTTCGCGGGCCCGGCCTTGCCGCCGACCTGAGAGATCTTGTCCCCGTCGATGGCGACATCGCCCTGGAAGGCCGGCGCGCCGGTGCCGTCCACGATGGTGCCGCCGCGTATGACGATATCGTGCATGCCCGCTTCCTTCTTCCGGCCGTTCACGTTCGGTCGTCTGTCTGAATGGCGGGCAGCTTGCCGCCTGGGGGCGGCGAGAGCAACCAGGAAGTGCACCCGTGCTCATGCTGCGGCCCGCGTCGAGGGCCGAGCGTGCTTCCGCGCGCCGCCGGACCTCCGGCGAACCAGGGCTGCGGAAGCCAGCCGTCCGGCGTCCGAGGGCTTACGAAAGCTACTGGATGTTCCCCGCCGCCCGCGTGAGCTGGAAGGACAGGTTCTCCAGCGCCGGCATGCGCGGCAGGGCCTGCAGCACCGCCAGCGTGCCCTGCGGCCCGAGGGTGAAATAGGGCCGGTTCAGCGCCGCCAGCGCCGCCTGCTGGTCCCCCGCCGCCCAGGCTCGGGCGAAGCGGCGCAGCGCCGATCCCGCCTGGCGGGGGGAGACGCCGTCGGCGAGGCCGAGCGCCCCCTTCACCTCCCAGTCCGCCGCCGGCAGCAGGCCCCAGGCGGCGGCGGGCATGCCGATGGCCGCGTCCTCGTCCTGCAGCTCCGCCTGGATGAACAGGAACTGCGCCATCGCCATCGCCGCGCCGTCCGGCTTGCCCTGGTACTCGGAGAGCGAGGAGAGGTTCCGCTGCGCGGTCGACAACGCGAAGTAGAGCGGGTCGTAGCTGGTGGCGTAGGAGAAGTCCGGCGGCCGCGGCGCGCAGGCCGCGATGGCCAGGACCAGCAGGGCCGCCGCGCGCCGCATCGCCCTACAGCCCTGGCACCCGGGACGGCGGCAGCGGCAGGCGCGGCGCGGACTGGATATCCGGCACCTGCACCCCGCCCCAGGTCCCGGTGTTGCTGCCGGAGACCCCCATGTCGCCATCGGTCAGGCCGCGATCGGCGTCGATCGCCTCCTCCCCGGCGCTGGCGCGGTCGGGTGGCGGCGGGTTGCCGGGATTGGCGCAGCCGGCGGCGAGCAGAACGGCAAAGGCAACCGGGCCCAGGCGGCGGACGGGGTCGGAGCGGCGCATCGCGCTTCCCTCTTGTCAGTGACGCCCGGCACGGCCGGGAGCGGATCGGTGCCAGCCTATCGTGGGACCGTGCGCGCGGAAGGGGATTCGCGCCGCGACGCGCCGCATTTCGCCATCCCGTTGCGGCACGGCTTGCGCCCCGCCCCGCGCCGCCGCCAGCATGCCCACGCCATCGGGGGGATGCGGCATGGACAAGCTTCTGGCGGGCGACACCGCCCTGGTCACCGGCGGGGCGGGCGGCATCGGGCGGGCCATCGGCGCCGCGCTCGCCCGCGAAGGCGCGCATGTGCTGCTGGCGGACACGGAGGCGGCGCGCGGCGAGGAAGCGGCGGCCACCATCACCGCCGCCGGCGGCACCGCCTGCTTCCTGCCCGCCGACCTCGCCACCGCCGCGGGCGCCGAGGCGCTGCTGGAGCAGGCGATCGCCGCCACCCCCGGCGGGCGGCTGTCCATCCTGGTGCACAGCGCGAGCCCCCGGCGGCTCGAGACCCAGACCGCGATGGCCGTCACGCTCGACGAGTGGGAGCGCATGGTGAACGTGAACCTGCGCGCCGGCTTCATCCTGGGTCGGGGCGCGGGCCAGCACATGCGCGGCTCCGGAACGAAGGGGCGGATCCTCTACATCACCTCCCTGCATGCGGAGGTGCCGCGCAACCTGCCGCACTACAGCGCCGCCAAGGCCGGCATGACGATGACGATGAAGGAACTGGCGCGCGCGCTCGGGCCGCATGGCATCCGGGTGAACGCGATCGCGCCCGGCGCCATCGGCGGTGGCGGCTTCCAGGCGGATCCGCGGCTGGCGCAGGCGATCGCCATGGGGCGGATCGGCGTGGCCGAGGACGTGGCGGCGATGGCGGTCGCACTGCTGGCGGACCGCTTCGCCGGATACGTGACGGGGACGACGGTGGTGGTGGATGGCGGCCTCGCCCTGCATAGCTGGATCACGCCGCCAGGGGGCTGATCACGCTATCGCGAGCATCGGTGGGGCAATCAGGCGCGCCCTGGGGCATAGCCGAGGCACCTGGGCGAAGCCGCCCCAGGACTGGGGCAAATCCCTCCACCCAGCCGGTGGGGCGCGGCGCATCCGACACAGGAAACGCGTCAATTCAAGGCATTGGGATGTCTGCCAGCAGCCCAGGCAAGGCTGGCACGCGCACTGCAATCCACCCCTGCGCCAGCGAAGGACGCCGGCTCAGGAGACTCACACGATGCGACAGCCCCTTCTTGCTGCCCTGCTCATGGCCGGCGTGGCGACCCTCACCGTTTCCGTGCCCGCGGGCGCCATGGGCCTCGGTCGGCCGGCCGACCCTGGTGCCGTCAGCGCGATCGAGCAGGCCCGCGAGGCCGGCGAGAAGCCCCGCCGCGAGGATCGCCGCAACGACCGTCGCCGCGCCGATGCCGGCCAGGCCGATGACGGCATGATCACCCTCGCCCGCGAAGCCGGCGAGAAGCCCCGCCGCGAGGATCGCCGCAACGATCGCCGCCGCGCCGATGCCGGCCAGGCCGATGACGGCATGATCACCCTCGCCCGCGAGGCCGGCGAAAAGCCCCGCCGCGAGGATCGCCGCAGCGACCGCCGCCGCGCCGATGCCGAGCAGACCCAGGACGACATGCTGGTCCTGGTGCGCGAGGCCGGTTCGCGCGGCCGTGGCCGCGGCCGCGACTGATCCGGCCCCCGCCGCCGCCCAGGCACCTTCGCCCGGGCGGCGGCGACCCTGCCCCGTACCATGCCGCAGCCCAGCACCAGCATGCGCCCGGCGATCGCCGCCCTCGTCCTGGCAATCCTCGGCCTCGTCCTCCTCGCGGCGCCCGCAGCGCGCGCCGCCGACGAACCCGAACTCCGGCTGCGCATCACGCCCGAATACACCTCCGGCCACTACGGCAACCCGGTGCGGACCGAGATCTATGCCGTGCCGATGGACGTCACGCTCTACATCGGCCGTTGGACGGCGACGCTGCGGGTTCCCTACCTGACGGTCACCGGGCCGGGCGGCTTCGTGCCGCGTATCGGCTCGGTCGGCGGGTCGGAGGCGACGGGCCGCACCACCAGCAGCGGCATCGGCGACACCCGCCTCACCCTGGCCTACACGGTGCTGCAGGGCGGCGACGATCCGTTCGAGCCCTATCTCGACATCGCCGTCCAGCAGCGCATGCCGACCGCGAGCGACCCTGCCCTCGGCAGCGGGTTATGGGAACAGGCGGTGCGCATCGACACCGGCTTCGCGATCAACGATGCGCTGAGTTTCGACGCCTCGCTCGGGCATCGTTTCGTGCTGTTCCCGCCGAAGGGCGGCGCAGGCTACGACTACACCTATCTCTACGCCGCGCTGACCTGGGACATCGATGCGAAGACCTCGGTCGGCATCGGCCTCGATACGCAGAACCGCGTGCCGAACGCGCGCGACCCTGTGCTGGAACTCGGCCTCTTCGCGGACCGCAAGCTGGGCGGCGGCTTCACCGCCGGCGTCTTCCTCTGGCACGGGGTGACGCGGGAGAGCGCGGACTGGTCCGGCGGCTTCCGCCTGGTCTGGCGCGGCGCGCCCGGCTTCGGCTGAGCCGCGATGGCCGCGGCCCCGACTGCGCCACATCACTCGCGATCGCGTGATGCGAGGCCGAAAATCTGGGGCAATTCCCCCATGATTGCGGTGCCGGTCTGCGTCATATCACCCAGTCCTGGGGGGCTGCCCACCCGGAAAGCCGCGGACAACCGTCCGCAGGCATTGGCACGAATGATGCACTCACCCCGCGGAACGAGGATGGGCCGGGCCATGACCGTACCTCGCAACAGGACCCCCCGATGCCCATCGCGCGACTGATCCCGGGCCTCAGCCGCCTCTCCGGAACGGAGACGCCGCGCGGCGGCTTCGACATGCTGCGCTGGTTCGCCGTGCTCAGCCTGGCCTGCGTGGTGATCTCCGGCGTCGGCACCGCGACCTTCCTGACGCGCTTCCTGACCGAGCACATGCTGCACCGCGACGCCGAGGTGGCGAAGGACTTCATCGCCAGCATCATCCGCGCGGAGCGCACCTGGGCCTATTTCTCCGACCCCAACGCGGCCGATGCGCGGGCGCCGATGGAAAGCTTCTTCAACCACGTCTCGCAGATGCCGGGCGTGGTGCGCGCCAATGTCTTCGACGCGCGCGGCGTGGTGCTGTGGTCCTCCACGCCGGACATGATCGGCCGCCGCTTCGCGGACAACGAGGATCTCGGCAAGGCGCTGGCCGGGCATATCGAGATCGAGTCCGGCGTGGTCCCGAAGAGCGAGCATGTCGGCCTGGAAGCCGAATCCGGCGGCCGGCGCTTCACCGAGACCTACATCCCGCTCTGGGACGAGACACGGCGCAACGTCATCGGCGTGGTCGAGATCTATCGCCTGCCGGACGCGCTGTTCCGGGCGATCGACGAAGGCGTGCGGCTGGTCTGGATCTCGGCGGGGCTGAGCGCCGTGCTGCTCTATGGCGCGCTGCTGTGGATCGCCGTGCAGGCGCGCTGCGCCATGGCCCGGCAGCAGGCGCGCATCGTGGAATCGGAAGCGCTGGCCGCGGTCGGCGCCGTCGCCTCCGCCGTCGCGCACGGCATCCGCAACCCGCTCGCCTCCATCCGCTCCTCGGCGGAGCTGGCGATGGTGGAGGAGCCCGACGCCGCGCGGGACTGCATGCTCGACATCCAGCGCGAGGCCGACCGCGTCGACCGCTGGGTGCGCGACCTGCTGCTGCAGGCGAAGGGGGAGGCGATGGCGATGAGCGCCATCGACCCGGGCCCGCTGCTCGAGGAGGCGGCCCGTGCCTTCGGCCCCGCGGCGCAGCGCCAGGGCGTGGCCCTCAGCGTCGATGCGCCGGTCCTGCCGGCGGTGCGCGCCGATGCCGGCGCACTCGGCCAGGCCATCGACAACCTCGTCGCCAACGCGATCGAGGCGATGCCGGAGGGCGGCACGCTGCACCTCGCCGCCAGCGTCGCGCACGACGGGCGGACGGTGGCGGTCAGCGTCGCCGATACAGGACCCGGTCTGCCGGCGCCGGCCGCGGAAGGCGGGAGGCTGTTCTTCTCGACGAAGCCGCGCGGCACCGGCCTCGGCCTGGTCCTGACACGGCGCATCGTGGAGCACAGCGGCGGCGTGCTGAGCCTGGGCCGCGGCCCGGGCGGCATCGGCACGCTGGCGGTGATCCGCCTGCCGGTCGCGCCCGGGGCGCGCGGGAGGGAGTTGACTGGGGCACCCGAGAGAGAGTTGCCCGGGGCGCGCAACGGGGAAGCGCCCGGGGCGGGCGATCCGAAATCGCCGCAGGCGCGCGCAGCGTGACCGGCTTCACGCCATCGCCGCACGGCCTGCATCCAACGTCCCGGCCCGCGCCGTATCGCCGGCGAGCCGCGGACAACAGAGGAGACGCGCGATGAGCCACGGGGTGCTTCTCGTCGAAGACGAGGCGACGCTGGCGCGCAACATCCAGCGCTACCTGCACCGCGAGGAATTCGAGGTGCGCATCGCCGGCACGCTGAAGGAGGGCTGGAAGGAGTACGAGGGCTTCGGCCCCGACATCGTCCTGCTCGACCTCGCGCTGCCGGACGGCAACGGGCTCGACCTGCTGGGCAAGATCCGCGGGCGCGATCCGCGCACCAAGGTGATCATCCTGACCGGTCACGGCACGGTGCAGACGGCGGTCGAGGCGATGAAGGCCGGCGCCTGGGACTATCTTGCGAAGCCCGTGGCACTCGGCGAGCTCAAGCTGCTGCTCGACAAGGCGCTGGGCCAGGGGCGGCTCGAGGAGACGCTCTCCTACTACCAGGGCCGCGAGAAGCGGGAGAGCGGGCTCGGCGCCATCATCGGCACATCGCCCGCCATAGCGCAGATGAAGGACCAGGTCGCCGGGCTGCTGGAGGCGGAGCGGGCGATGAGCGCGGGCGACGCGCCGCCGGCCGTGCTGATCCGCGGCGAGACCGGGTCGGGCAAGGAACTCGTCGCCCGCGCGCTGCACTATGACGGCCGCCGCGCCGCCGGCCCCTTCATCGAGCTGAACTGCTCCGCCCTGCCGTCGCAGCTCGTCGAAGGGGAGCTCTTCGGCAACGAGCGCGGCGCCTTCACCGACGCGCGGGAGAAGCGGATCGGCCTGGTCGAGGCCGCGCATGGCGGCACGCTCTTCCTCGACGAGATCGGCGACCTCGAGCCCGCGGTGCAGGTGAAGCTGCTGAAGCTGCTGGAGGACCGGACCGTCCGGCGCCTCGGCGCCGTGCGGGAACGCCGCGTCGATGTCCGCTTCGTCGCCGCGACGCACCGGCCGCTGGAACAGCTGGTGCGGGAGGGGACGTTCCGCGCCGACCTTTACTACCGTCTGTCGGTGGTGCGGGTGGAGGTGCCGCCGCTGCGCGCCCGCGGCGAGGACGCGCTGCTGCTGGCCGAGCACTTCCTGGCGCAGCAGGGCCGGCGCTACGGCAAGCCCGGGCTGCGCCTCGACGAGGCCTCCCGCACGCTGGTGCGGCGGCATCGCTGGCCCGGCAACGTGCGGGAGCTGCGCAACGCCATGGAGCAGGCGGCGCTGTCGGCCGGCACGGACGGGCTGGTGCGGCCGGCGAACCTGGCAATCGTGGCGGCCGAGGCCACGGCGGTGCAGGCAAGCCTGCCCGCGGGCGCCTCCGCCGCGCCGATCGTGGCGGAGGTGCAGCCGCTGCCGCAGATGGAGCGCGACAGCCTGATCCGGGCGCTGGAGCGAACGGCGGGGAATGTCTCCCGCGCCGCGCGCATGCTGGGGATCAGCCGCGACACGATGCGCTACCGGATGGCGAAGCACGGGCTGGAGACGGGGAACACCGCGGGGCAGGAGATGGATGTAGGGGCTTAGCAACCCCTCAATCCAGCGTGATACCCTTCTCCTGCACCACCGGCGCCCAGAGCGCGAGATCGCGCTTCATCGCCTCGGCCAGTGTCTCCGGCCCGGTGCCGATCACCCGCGTGCCGAGCTGCGTCTCCATCCGCTCCTTCAGCCAGGGGTCCTGCGCCACCCCGGCGATCGCCGCCGCCATGGCGTCGACGATCTCGCGGGCCATGCCGGGTGGGCCCCATACCCCATGGAAGGCCGTGACGACGAAGCCCGGGTAGTAGTCCTTCATCAGCGGCAGGCCGGGCATCAGCGCCTCCGGCCGGTCGCCGGTCAGCGCGATCGCACGCACCGTCGCGTTCGGCATCTGCGTCAGGGTCAGGGCGAGCGCCATCGGCTCCACCGCCAGCTGCACCTGGCCGCTGATCAGCTCGTTGCGCGGCGTCGCGCGGTGCGGCACGTGCAGCGTCTCGATGCCCGCGGCGCGCTGCAGCAACTCGCCGGTCAGGTGGGAGAAGGTGCCCGGCCCGCCGGTGCCATGCGCAAGGCGCCCTGGGTTGGCGCGGCACCAGGCCACCAGCTCCGGGATCGTCGTCGCGGGGATCGAGCTGTGCAGCAGCATGACGTAGGGCGTGTCGCTCATCAGCGCGACGCGGGTCATGCGCTCCGGGTCGTAGGGCAGGCGCCGGAACAGCAGCCGGTTCAGCGTGACGAGCTGGTTGTAGCCGAACAGCATGGTGTAGCCGTCCGGCGCGCTGTTCATCGCCCCCTCGGTGCCGATGATGCCGGAGGCGCCGGGGCGGTTCTCCACCGGCACCGCCTGGCCGAGCCGCTCGGACAGCTTCACCGACCAGAGCCGCGCCAGGATGTCGGGGTTGCCGCCCGGCGCGCCGGGCATGACCAGCCGCACCGGGCGTGCCGGCCAGGTCTGCTGGGCCAGGGCGGGCCGCGCGAGCGGGGCCAGCATCGCCCCCGCCAGGATGTGCCTGCGCCGCATCGGACGTCTCCCGTGCAGGAGCGGATCGCCGAAGAGCGGGATCGCTCGAAGGCGTCAATCCGCTTCGCCTACGATTGCGCCCGCGCGTCTGCCGGTGCGGGTCGGCACACAGCCTAACGGAAGCGACCGGGCCGGGAGAAGCCTATTCCACCGGGGCCTGCCGCAGCGGCGAGGCAAGGGAGAGCGTCCGCGCCACCAGCTCCGCCTGCCGCGAGGTGTCGGTGCGCCGGTACAGCTCGTTCAGGTGGCTGCGCACCGTGGCGAGGCCGATGCCGAGCAGGCCGGCGATCGCCTCCGGCGCATGGACCTGCGCCAGGAACGCCAGGACCTGCACCTGCGCCGGGGTCAGGTTGAAGGCGCGGGCGGCGATGGCGACCGGGTTGCGCGTATCCTCGCGCGGATGGCGCAGCACCAGCAGGGTCATCGCCGGCCCGCCCTCCAGCGCCAGGGGCAGGGCGAAGAGCAGACGTTCCTCCCCGTCCGTGCCGGTCAGCAGCGTCTCCCGCCCACCCGGCGCGCTGGTGCGCAGCGCCCGCTCCGCGGCGTCGGTCGCGCCTGCCACCGTGCCGGGATCGCGGCCCGGGCGCAGCACGGTGCCGCGCGCCAGCGCCGCCTCCGCCCGGGCATTGCCGTGCACCAGGCGCCGGTCCGCATCCAGCACGAGCACCGGGGAATCGAGCTGGTCCAGCGCCGCCTGCAGCGTCGCGGCCGACAGCCGCTGCAGCCCGAGCAGGTTGGAAATTTCGACCGCCCGGCGGACATGCGGGGCGACCAGTTCCAGGCCCCGCGCCTCCGCCTCCGTGATCGGCGCGCGGGTATCGGGGGTCGCCAGCATCCAATGGCCGAAGACGTCGCCTTCCCGCATCAGCACGAAGGAGATGGCGTCGAGGTCGCCGCCGGGCTGCACCGCGGCCTGGTAGCATTTCGTGGCCTGCAGGGCGGGCAGGCCGTAGTCGCGCGAGGCGACATAGGCACGGTCGAGATCCCAGATCAGCCCGAGCGGCAAAAGCGGGTTCAGCGGGACGAGACGCGCCGCCTCGGGCGTCAGCACGAAGCGGTGCCCGACCGCCATCCGCACCTCGGTCCCGCTGGCGGTGCTGACGCCCAGGAAGCCGCGGCTCGCCCCGATGGTGTCGCCGAGCGCCGCGAAGGTCGCCTCCCAGCGGGAGGGGTCGGCGACGCAGTCGTAGATCGTGCCGATGGTGGCGCTGAGGAAGGCGGGGTCGTCGAGCAGGCGCATGCGGTCCAGGTCTCCGGGCCGCGCGCAATTAATGACGGCTTTGTCCCGTTCAATCGGCGCGCCGGCGCACGACCTCCGCCATCGCCGCCGCCGTCGCCCGGTCACGCGGGTCCGGGCTGGCGGCGAGGCCGGCGATGGCCCCGTCGCGGTCCTGCGCGGCGCGGTTCTGGCTCAGCTTGCGCTTGCCGGACAGCCGCTCGATCCGCAGCACCAGCCCGACGATGCCGCGCAACTGCCCGGCGACGAACTCGGCCGGCGCGTCGGTGACCGCCCAGGGCTGCGCCCGCCCGGCCTCGTGCTTCGTGGTCAGGCCGGAGACCAGGGCGTGCAGCGCCGCCGGGTCCTCGACGATCTCGACCGTGCCTTCGGCGTGCACCGCCTCGTAGTTCCAGGTCGGCACGACGCGGTGGTGCTCCGCCTTCGAGGGGTAGAAGGAGGGCGAGACATAGGCCTCCGCGCCACGGAAGACGGCCACGGCGCGGCCTGCCTGGGCGATGCGCTGCCAGTGCGGGTTGGCCCGGGCGAAGTGGCCATGCAGGGCGCCGGACGGCCCGTCCTCCACCAGGGTCAGCGGCAGGTGGGTGATGTCGGGGATGCCGTCCGGCCCGTTCGACACCAAGGTGGCGAGGCGGGCATCGCGGATCAGCGCCTGCAGGATGGCGGGATCGGTCTCGCGGAAGGCGGGCGGTTCGTAGAGCATGGCGCGGCATCCTGGCCGCACGGCGGGCTGCCGCGCAATGCCGGGCGGTGCTCAGGCCGGGTTGCGCGGGCCCTTCGGCGGCTCGGTCGCGCCGATGCCGCCGACGACGACCGTGTTCGGGTCCGGCGGCGGGCGGTCCGTCCCGCCCTCGACACCGCCGCGCTTCGCGATCTCGGCCACAGCGCCCTCGGTGCGGGCACGGTCGTCATGCGGGCGGCCCTTGGTCGCCGCCTCCCCCGCCGCGCCGGCATCCTCGCGCGGCAGGCCGGCGCCGGCGGCCTTCTCCTCCTCCCGCCAGGGCCCCGCGGGGCGGGCCTCGGCGTCATCGTGCGGGGCCGGCTGCTTCGGCGTGGCCATGGCGGTCTCCCTTCGTCATCTTCGGGGGGATAGCGCCGCTCGCCGGCGCGGGTTCCACAGCGCCGGGAGAGACGCCGCATGACCCCACGCCGCCGCATGGTCCTCGGCACCGCCGCCCTGGCGAGCCTGGCGCGGCCCGCCCTGTCCCAGACGCCCTGGCCGGCGCGGCCGGTGCGCGTCATCGCGCCCTATTCCCCGGGCGGGCAGACCGACACCGTCATCCGCATGCTGGCGCCGAAGATGCAGGAGGCGCTGGGCCAGCCCGTGGTGATCGAGAACCGCACCGGCGCCGGCGGGACCATCGGCGCCGGCGTCGTCGCCCAGGCCCCCGCAGACGGGTACACCCTGCTGTTCGAGAGCTTCGCCTTCGTCGTCGCCCCCCTCGTCGCGAAGGGGCTGACCTTCAGCTACGAGGCCGCCTTCATCCCCGTCGCGCTGGCCGTGGTGCTGCCCTACGTGCTGATCACGAAGCGGGACTTCCCGGGCCCGCACGACCTCGGCGGCTTCGTCGCGGCGGCGAAGCGCAACCCGGGCGTCACCTATGGCACGCCGGGCATCGGCTCGGCCGGGCACCTGGCTGGCGCGCTGCTGGCGCACCGGGCCGGCGTGGTGCTGGAACACGTCGCCTATCGCGGCGGCCAGGACGCGGCGCGCGACGTCATCGCCGGCAACGTGGACGCCGCGATCAGCACGGCGAACACGCTCCGCCCGCTGGTCGACGACGGCAAGGCCTGGGGCATCGCCCTGACCAGCATCGACCGCCGCGGCAGCCTGGCGCGGTTGCCGACGATCGCGGAGAGCTATCCAGGCTTCGACATCACCAGCTGGAACGGGCTGTTCGCACCGGCCGGCACGCCGCCCGATATCGTGGCGAAACTGAACGCCGCGCTGCGGTCGGCAACGCGGGATCCGGCCATCGCCCAGCGCCTGGCCGCGACGGGCAACGAGGCGATGGATGTCGACCAGGCCGTCTTCGCCGACCGCGTGGCCCGCGACCGCGCGACGGTGAAGCAGATCGTCGCGGAGACCGGGCTGAAGCTGGAGGGGTGAATCCGGCTACTTCGGCCGCAGATCCAGCGTTGCCAGCATTTCCCGCGCGAAGGCGTGCGCCAGCTTCTCCGGGTCGCCCGGCGCGGCGGTCGGGCGGGTCAGGCGCAGCTTGACGAAGCGCCCGCCGGCGACACCGATGCAGAGGATGCTGCGGCGCGGCCCGTCGCCCTCGAACTCCAGAAGCATAGCCTCGCAGCGCATGGTGGGCCGGCCGCCCGGGCCGATGACCGGCGCCATGCCCTGCCGCGCGGCCAGGCGGTAGCGGCGCTGCGGCGCCAGGACCTCGATCTCCCGGATCGCCTCGACGATCTCCGCGGCCACGCCCTCGCCATCGGCGCCGTCCACCAGGTCGCGACGGTTGCGGTCGTAGAGGTAGAAGGTCGCGGCGCCGCCCTGCCCGTCCTCCGGCAGGTAGTTGGCGCCGACGCCGAGCCCGGGGTTGCCGGTGCGCGCGCCGTAGTCGGTGACGCCATCACGCCGCCAGGGGCCGATGGCGGCCGGCCAGGGGTAGGCTGGCGCGACCGCCTGCGGCGCCTTGGCAGGCTGCGCCGGCACCGGCGGCGCCAGGGCCAGCAGCGCCAGGACGGCGAGCCAGCCGCACCGGCGCATCGTCCTACTCCACCCGGCCGATCCGACGCACGGCAGCGTCCACGCGCCGCTCGTCGGCCGCCAGGAAGTCCAGGAACGCCTGCCCCTCCCGGTGCGCCACCACCATGCCAGCGCCGTCGAGCGCACGCTTCATGTCCGGGTCCTTCAGCGCCGCCGCGACGCCCTGGCGCCACTTCGCCTGGATCGGCGCCGGCACCGCCGCCTGGGTGAACAGCCCGACCCAGAGGTAGAACTCCACGCCCGTCAGCCCAAGTTCCCGCGCCGTCGGCACGTCGGGCAGCAGCGCCACGCGCTCCGCCCCCGTGCTGACCAGCGCGCGCATGGCGCCCGAGCGGATCTGCGGCGCCATCACGCTGGGGACGCTGGCGGTCGTGGCGACCGTGCCGGCCAAGGTCGCCGCGATCGCCGGCCCGCCACCGCTGTAGGGCACGTGGTTCAACTGGATGCCGGCGGCATGCGCCAGCATCTCCATCGGCAGGTGCACGGCGCTGTAGGGGCCGGAGGAGGCATAGGCGATCGCCCCAGGCCGCCGCTTCGCGTCGGCGACGAAATCGGCCCAGCTCTTCCAGGGCGCATCCGCCTTCACGCAGAAGATCAGCGGGTCGGCGGTCAGCAGCGCGATCGGGGCAAGGCCGGGCCGGTCGAAGCTGATCGGCCGCTCGAACAGCGCATCCGCCGCCGGGATCGAGGAATAGGAGACATGGGCGATGACGCCCGTGTAGCCGTCCGGCCGCGCCTGGGCGCCGGCCTGCATGCCGACCGCCCCGCCGGCGCCGCCGCGATTCTGCATCACCACCGGCTGGCCCCAGACCTTCTGCAGCCCGGCGCCGAGCGGGCGGGCGATCAGGTCCGTCGCCCCGCCCGGCGGGAAGGGCACGATGATGGTCACCGGCCGGTCCGGGAAGCCGGCGGCGGCGTCCTGCGCCCGCGCCGGGGCCGCGGCGAGGGCGGGCAGTGCGAGCGCCGCGCGGCGCCCCATGCGAAGGGTCATGCGTCTCTCTCCCGGGAAGGCTTTGGCGCAGGCTGCGGCAGCCCCGGCCCCGGCGTCAACGCGCCGCGCGGACCGCGGCCAGGGTGGCCTCCAGCATCGCCGGCAGCGGCAGGGCGGCGACGCGGGCGCCGGGTAGGTCGGCCTCGCGCAGCGCCTGCTCGATCCGCGCGGCGAGGCCGCCAAGGCGTTCCGCCCCGGCGGTGCGGCAGGACCCCTTGAGGCGATGCGCATGCTCGGCGGCGGTCGCGGCCCGTCCTTCCGCCAGGGCCCGGCACAGCGCCAGCCCGTCCTCCGCCGCGCTGGTGGCGAAGGCGCCGAGAAGCTCCGCCAGCCGTCCCGGCCGGTCCTGGAACAGCCGCAACAGGCCGGAGGGCTCGAACAGCGCGTCGCCGGCCGCGGCCGGGTCCTCGCCCGGCTGTTCCGGCGCGGCGAGGTGGCGGGCCAGCGCCTGCTGCAGCGCCGCCAGCGCCACCGGCTTGGCGACGAAGCCGTCCATGCCGGCGACGCGGCAGCGCTCCTCCTCGCCCTTCATGGCACTGGCGGTCACCGCGATCAGCGCGGTGCGGGGGAGGCCGCGCGCCGCCTCCTCCCGCCGGATCGCGCGGGCGAGGTCGAGGCCGTCCAGCGCCGGCATGTGCAGGTCGAGCAGCACGATGCGGTGCCCGCCCTCCCGCCAGGCGGTCAGCGCCGCGGCGCCGTCCGGGGCCATGTCGGCCTCGCAGCCCAGCAGGGCGAGCATGCGGCCGAGAACCTCCCGGTTCACCGGGTGATCCTCGGCGACGAGGAGGCGCGGGCGCGGGCCGTCGCGCGGAATCGCGGCCAGAGGGTGCAGCGCCTCGGCCGGCGCGGCCGCGGCCGCGGCGGCGGGCAGGCGGAGCGTGACGGTGAAGCGGCTGCCGGCGCCCGGCGTGCTGTCCGCCAGGACGGCCCCGCCCATCAGCCCGGCAAGGCGCTGCACGATCGAGAGGCCAAGCCCGGAGCCGCCGTAACGACGCGTGGTGGAACTGTCGGCCTGGGCGAAGGGCTGGAAGAGCCGCGCCAGCACCTCTTGCGGGATGCCGATGCCGCTGTCGGCAACGGTCAGCACCACCTCCACCAGCGCCTCCGGCAGGGGGCGCGTGGCCACGGCGACGCGCACCGAGCCCGCCTCGGTGAACTTCACCGCGTTGCCGATCAGGTTGACCAGGATCTGGCGGATGCGGACGGCGTCGCCGGCGACGTGGTCCGGCCCGTCGCCATCGGTCTCGACGCGGAGGTCGAGCCCCTTGGCGCACGCCGCGACCCGCAGCGTCCCGGCCGTCGCCTTCACCAGGTGGCGCAGCGCGATCGGCAGCGCCTCCAGCTCCAGCCGCCCGGCCTCGATGCGGGAGAAGTCGAGGATGTCGTCGATGATGCGCAGCAGCGCGCCCGCGCTGTCCCGCATGACGGAAAGGCAGCGCGCCTGCTCCGGCGCCAGCGGCGACTGCTCCAGCACCTCCATCATGCCGAGCACGCCGTTCATCGGCGTGCGGATCTCGTGGCTCATCGCGGCGAGGAAGGTGGACTTGGCGCGGTCGGCGGCCTCGGCCGCGTCGCGCGCCGCCTCCGCCGCGTCGCGGGCGGCGGCCAGCTCGGCCTCGTGCTGCTTGAGTTCGGTGATGTCGCGATAGGCGAGCACGGCGCCGCCATCCGGCAGGCCGACGGTCCGCACCTCCACCCAGGTGCCGCCGAGGGACTGGCGGACGTAGCTGACGCCTTCGGGCCGGCGCAGCAGCGCGGCGCGGGCCTGCACCCGCGCTTCCAGCTCCGCCGTGTCCTGCGGCGGCGGGCCGAAATCGCCGCGCAGGTCCTGGAAGCGCATGACGTCGATCACCGGCGTGCCGGGCGTCGTGAAGTGGTGCGGGAATTCGCCGAGCCGCTCCGCCGCGCTGTTGGCGAAGACCACGCGGAAATCGGCGTCCCACAGCACGACGCCGTCGGTCATGTTCTCCAGCAGCATGTTCTGGCTGCTGCGCGCGTCCTGCAGCTCGCGCTCCCGCGCCTTCAGCCGCGTCACCAGGCGATAGGTGTCGAGCGTGCCGCCATCGGCCAGCGCGATGCGCGTGACCTCCACGAGATCGCCGGTGCGGGTGCGGCGCAGGTCGGGCTCGCCGGCCGGGGTCGGCGTGGTCATGGCGCGGACGCGGCCCTCGACCGTCGCCGCGATCGCGGCCTCGGTCGCCGGCACGGGGCCGAAATCGCCGCGCAGGACCATCATCCGGACGATGTCCCGCCCGGCGCGGCCGGGCTGCGCGAGGTCCTCGGGGATCGCGTAGAGCCGCACGAGGGCGCGGTTCATCAGCCGGATGCGGAAATCCGCATCCCACAGCACCAGCCCGTCGACCATGGTGTCGAGGGCGAGGCGCTGGTCCGCGAGGAGGGAGCCGGCGTCGGTCAGCGCGTCGTCTCCGGCATGTGGCCCAGGGTCCCTTCGTATTTCTGCTGCGCCTCGGCCGGCAGGAACTCCGCCTCCAGCGCGCGGATGCGGTCGAAGCCGCTGAAGAGATGCAGGTTGCCGACGGGGTGGGTCTTCGTGCGCGTATCCACCTCCACCTCCGCCAGCGCGCCCTGCTGCTTCATCGCCACGGCCAGGTCGTGCACGCGCATGATGGTCTCCCGCAGCGCGGCGCCGGGCAGGATGGTCAGCGCGATGCCGAGGCGCGCCATGTCGGCCTCCGACAGGCGGGGCGAAATGCCGGTCTGGTTGTAGAAGATGGGGCCCTTCACGCGGCGGCAGACCTCGGCGATCTCCTCCAGGCTCGAAGGGCCCTCGACGAAGGCCATGTCGGCGCCGGCCTCCAGGAACAGGTTCGCGCGGGCGATCGCCTCGTCCAGCGACCCGCCATGCGCGCCGCGGGCATCGGTGCGGGCGACGATCATGAAGTCGGGGTCGAGTTCCATGCGCGCGGCATGGGCGGCGCGGATCTTCGCCACCGCCTCCTCCCGCCCGATCACCTCGCGTCCCGCGACATGGCCGCAGCGCTTCGGCGCCACCTGGTCTTCCATGTGCAGGGCGGCGACGCCGGCGCGGATGTATTCCTCGACCGTGCGGATGACGTTGATGGCGTTGCCGAAACCCGTGTCCGCATCGGCGATCACGGGCACCCGCACGGCCGAGGAGATCAGCTTCGCGTTCAGCGCCATCTCGGTCAGCGTCGAGAGCCCCGCATCCGGCAGGCCGAGCAGCGCCAGCGAGGTGCCGTAGCCCGACATGTAGACCGCCGGGTGGCCGGCATGTTCCAGGATGCGGGCCGAGAGCGCGTTGTAGCAGCCGGGCACGACCAGCGGCTTCTGCGCGGCGATCAGCGCCCGCAGCCGCGTGCCCGGGCGGGCGGCTTCACCTTGACCAAGGCGCATGGCGTGTCTCCTCCGCGTGGTGTCGCGCAGCCTCCCCGGCGCGGGGCAGGCGGGTCAAGCGGTTCCGGGGCGGCCGATTCACCGCCCCGGCCTTTCAGCCGCACCGGATCGGACGTGGTCGTAACGATGCTTGCCGGGACTCGGGCCGGCCGCACATGGGTTGAGGATGCTCCACCTCATCAAGCTCTCGGTCGGCGTTAAGGACATCGCGCATCTGCGCGAGGTGCAGGCGCGCCGCGCCAAGGCGGAGCCGCCGCTGCGCCACCAGACGCGGATGTTCCCCAAGCGCGCGGCGGAGATCGAGGATGGCGGGTCGATCTACTGGGTGATCGCCGGCTTCGTGCAGGTGCGCCAGCGCATCCTGGAGGTGCGCGAGGAGCAGTGGGACGACGGCACGAGTTGCGCCGGTCTGGTGCTGGACCCGACCATCGTGCAGGTGGCGGCGCGCCCGATGAAGCCCTTCCAGGGCTGGCGGTATCTCGCGCCCGAGGCCGCGCCCGAGGACCTGGTGGCGGGCCGGGCCGAGACGCGTGGCGTCGATGCCCTGCCACCGAAACTGCGCCAGGAACTGACGGCGCTCTGCCTGCTTTAGACCTTCCCCTCCCCCGCCCGCGGGGGAGGGGTCGGGGGTGGCAGTGGCCCGGCAGCGCGGCCCCTACCCGACGACCGCGCGCACCACCACCAGCGCCCCCAGCCCTGCGACCAGCGCGACCAGCAGCCTGCCCCGCAGCGCGGCATAGGCCCCCAGCCCCACAACCAGCCCCGCCACCCGCGCCGGCCCCGGCACCGTCGCCAGCACGCCGCCCGGCGCGACCACCGCCAGCACCACGAAGGACGCCAGCGTCGCCTGGCTCACCGCCGCAGCCCAGGCGATGAAGGGATGGTCCGGGCGCAGCGCGCCGGCCACCGCCAGCCCCGCCGCGCGCAGACCCAGCATCGCCAGCGCGGTCAGCCCGAGCGCGAGATCGGCGCCGCTCATGCTCGCCGGCCCCAGGCCCAGGCGGCGGTGCCACCGATCAGCCCCGCCGCCAGCAGCCCCCAGGCCGGCGGCAGCCACAGGGCCAGCGGCGCCGCCGCCGCCCCCAGCAGCATCGCCCGCCGCGGCGCCGGCACCCGCAGTTCGGCCGCCATCAGCAGCGCGAAGTAGAGCGGATTGGCGAACAGCAGCGCCGCCCGCAACGCGGCATCGAGATGCGGCGCAAGGCCATGCCCCAGCGCCGTCGCGGCCGCCGCCGCCACCCAGCTCGCCAGGGCGAAGCCGAGGAACCAGGGCAACCGCGCCGCGGGATCGCGCAGCGGCAGATGCCGCATCCCGGCTGCCCAGGGGGTGATGGCGATGAAGGGCAGCGCCAGCCAGCGCCGCGCCCGGTGCGGGCCGAGCCAGGGCGCGATCGCGACCGCCATCGGGAAGAATCGCGCATTCGCCGCGGTGGCGCCCAGCACGGCGCCGGCCACCGGTCCCCCGGCAAGCTGCAGCAGCACCACCTGCCCCGCCATGCCGTAGACCAGCAGCGACGCCGCCAGCGCCCAGCCGAAGGCGAGGTTCGCCTCCGCGCTCGCCGCGCCGAAGGCCAGGAATGTCGCACCCATGGCCAGGGCGGGCGCGCCGAGTGCGGCGCGGAGGCCGGTGCGGAAGGGGATCACCGGGGTCGCCCCCGGCGGCGGCTCAGCGTGCGGCGGACTGGCTGCGCAGTTCGCGCGCCCGGGCCAGCACCTTGTCCTCGAGCTCGGAGTTGGTGGAGGCGGAGACCGGTGCGTCCACCCACTGGCCGCGGGCCAGCACCTGGCGGAACACCTGCACCCTCACCGCGTCGGACCGAAGCTGGCGGCCCATGACATAGGCCTGGGCGCGGAAGCGCTCCCCGTCCGCCGCGGCGGGCGTGTACCAGTCCGTGATGATGGTACCGCCGAAGGGATCGGCGGAGGCGAGCGGCATGAAGGCCAGGGTGTCGAGCGTGGCGCGCCAGAGGAAGGCGTTGACGCTCAGCCCGGTCCCGCCGACGGCATTGGCCTCGCGCGCCTGGCGTTCACGGTCGACGCCGAACACCACGATGCCGGAGGATGCGCCCTGCGGCTTGTTGCGGGCCTGGCTGTTCCGGTAGTCGCCATACTCATCGTTACGCACCTGGCGCGAGTTCTCCCCGCCACAGGCGGCGAGCACGGGGATGAGGAGCCCGAGGGCCAGCAGATGAGGCTTCATGGTCTCTTCGTGTCCGGACTGGCGGCGGCCTGATTAGACGCCATTGCGGAGTCCGGGCAAGGGGCAACGATTTCGTGGCCCCAAAAGGAAGGGGCGGCGGGTTGCCCCGCCGCCCCGTCCCGTACGCGACGCCTGGGCCGATCAGAAGGCCAGGCGGAGGCCGGTGAGGAACACCTGCGTGGTCGCGCGGTTCGAGCAGTTGTTCTGCTGCGTCGCGCTGCAGCTGCCGAAGCCCTGCTGGCCGAAGTTGCCGGCGATGTGGGTCGTGTGCTGCGTCCACTCGGCCACGATGTCCATGCCCGGGGCGAGGCGATAGTTGCCACCGACCGAGAAGGCATAGCGCTTCTGCATCGGGGCGCCCTGGCCGCCGTAGGTGGCCACGCCGTCGATGCCCGCGGCGCCCGGAAGCTGCGCGTAGCTGCCCCAGAAGCCGTTCGCGCCGACCGTGATCGGGCCGAAGGTGTAGGACGCGCCCACGAAGTACTGCTCCATCCCCTTCGAGCCGCGCGCGATCGGGATGTAGAAGAAGCTCGTGTTGCCCCACATGTAGTTGGCGCCGACCGTCAGGCCCTGCCAGGTGGCCTGGAGGCCGACCTGATAGACCTGCGGGCTCTGCAGGTTCTTCACGATGTTCCCGAAGACATCCACGTTGCGGATGACCTGCGAGGACATCATGCCGGCGGAGGCAGCGATGCCGACGCCCGCGATGTTGCCGCGCCAGCGGAGCATCGCCTGCAGCTCGTTCGTACGGCCCGGCAGGGCGTGCGAGCGGCCCGGGACGCCGGAGCCGGTGATGGCGTAGGCGCGGTCGCAGTTGACCGAGGAGAAGCTGTTCAAGCAGCCGACATCCTCACCCGTGCCCTCGTTGAAGGCCCAGGAGAGACCGAGGTCGAAGCCGAAGACCTGCGGCGAGAGGTAGATCAGCTTGGTGTTGTCGCCGAGACCACCCGGGGAGGTCGTCGTGCGGTTCGGGCGAACGGTGAAGTTCTCCCAGTAGCCGTACACACCACCCGAACCGAAGTTCGTGATGAAGCCGGCGTTCATCAGGCCGCCCATCGGGCCGTCTTCGTCACCGAAGCGGATCTGGCCGAGGGTGGGGGAGGAGATGAAGGCGTACATCTCGTCCATGAACGCGGTGGTCTTGTCGTTCACCGCGCGGCGGCCGTTGTTACGGACCGAACCTTCCTGCTGGTTGAACGCCATCTCGAGGACGGCGCCGTAGGACAGGCCGTTCGCGGTCTTGCCGTTCACGAAGACGTGGATTTCGGCATCCGACGAGAAGTCGTTATGGCCGAGACGGGCGGAGCCCTGCTGGTTCTGGCTGGTGTTGGCCACGCTGCCGGTGACCGCACCGGTGTTCGCGCCCGTGCTGGCCTGGAACGGCGTCGCTTCACCACCGTCCGACGCACCGATCGTGTTCATCGACACGTTCGTGGCGCTGGTGCCGGTCTGCTGCGTATTGCCGTAGTAGGCCTGGAAGTAGCCACCGATACGGACCGTCGGCGCTTCCTGCGCGCTGGCAACCTGGGGCGCCAGCAGCGCTGCGCCGACCACCGCGGTGGTGCCCAGCAGAATCTTGCGCATCAAAATCCTCCTCACCCGCCGGCATAGCCGGCTGTTCCCTTGACCCGCCCCCGCCCCCCGGAGGAAGCCGGTCCGGTCCGACGCACGCCGCTGGAGAACCCAGAGACAGGCAGGCGTCGAATCCGCACCCTTTCGGGCCTGGGCTCACTATGCGGCGGCCTAGCGAAACCCGGCAACCGGGCAGATGCGGCCACCGCGACATCACTGAGACACTGTGGCGGGCTCGCCACAGACCCGGGCGCGGCGTGGCATCCCTGCTACCCGGTGCCGGCCGCCCCGCCCCGCCATCCGCCGCCGAGCGCACCGATCGCCGCCAGGCCCGCCGTGCGCCGCGGCAGGCGCCGCGCAGAGCCGCCGTCGACCCCGCCCAGCGCCACCACCGGCCGGCCCGCGCGTCGCGCCAACGTCGCCCAGCGCAGCACGCCGAGCGCCGGCGCCCCCGGATGGCTCCGCGTCGGAAAGACCGGCGAGAGGATCGCCGCATCGGCGCCCAGGCGCCGCGCCCGCCACAGCCCGGCCGGCCCATGCGCGGCGGCACTCAGCAGGCGCCGCCCGCCGCCTGCGCGCCGCGCCAGCAGGAAGGCGCCGAGGCCGGGCGGCGGCGTTCGGTCCGCCAGATGCAGCCCTGCCCCTGGCAGCGCGAGCGCCAGCCGCGGCGCCCCCGCCACCAGCAGCCGCAGGCCGCGCCGCCGCGCCAGCACCGCCAGACGCTGCAGCACGCCCGGCGCCAGGGCGCGCGCCACCACCGCCGCGCCGCGCGGCAGGCGCGCCGCCGCCGCGCAGGGATCCGGCAGGCGCACCGGGTCGCTGAACAGCCAGAGCGCAGGCAGGCGCCGGCCAGAGGCGTCGAAGGCCGGACGCAGGCGCCGTGCGGTGACCGCCAATGCGAGGCGTGGCGATGCGCCGGGGCTTGGCCTAGGCTGCGACACCATGTCCGACACCGAGATCATCGCCCCCGGCCTCGACGCCGCCATCGCCGCCAACCTGGCCCGTGTGCGCGGCACCATCGCGGAGGCCTGCGCCCGCGCCAACCGCCCCGCCGATGCGGTGACGCTCGTCGCCGTCTCGAAGACCCATCCGGCGGAGGCGGTGCGCGCCGCGCTGGCCGCCGGGCAGGCCGTCTTCGGGGAGAACCGGGTGCAGGAGGCGGAGGGGAAGTTCCCGGCGCTGCGGCAGGATCATCCGGGCCTGCGCCTGCACATCATCGGCGGCCTGCAGACCAACAAGGCGCGCGACGCGGTGCGCGTGGCGGATTGCATCGAGAGCCTCGACCGCCCGCGGCTTGCCGCCGCGATCGCCGAGGCGATGGGCAAGGAAGGCCGCAGGCCCGACCTGCTGGTGCAGGTGAACACCGGGGACGAGCCGCAGAAGGCGGGCGTCGCTCGCGCCGAAGCGGACGACTTCATCCGCGCCTGCCGTGACGAATACGGCCTCGCGCCGAAGGGGCTGATGTGCATCCCGCCGGCGGGCGAGGATCCGCGGCCGCATTTCGAATACCTTGCGGCGCTGGCCGCGAAGCATGGGCTTGCGGTGCTGTCGATGGGCATGAGTGGCGACTACGCTACCGCCATCGCCTGCGGCGCCACCCATGTGCGGGTGGGCACCGCGATCTTCGGCGCGCGGTAGCCCCGGCGCGCGCGGGCGGCGATCAGGCCTCGTCGCCGGCCGCTTCGGCGTGCACCGGCTTGCCGACCCACATGAAGCCCATGCCGCCGATCAGGCCGAGCACGCTGGCGACGGTGCCGTTCCTCAGCGCCACGGCCACAGCGATGGCCAGCAGGCTGAAGACGATGCCGATCAGCATCGCGTTGGCGTCCCAGAGCTTGCCGAAGGCTTCCATGCGTCCCTCTCCCCCGTCCCGTCGGCCCGCCTGACCGCGGGGCCTTGATCGGGCCGCAGAATGCAGCGACCGGGCCCGGCCCGCAACCGCCTCAACCTGCCCGCACCGCGATCGCGCCGAGGCCGGCGGACAGCAGCGCCCGGAGTTCGGCCAGGGGCAGGGCGATGCAGCCCTCGGTCGGCGCCAGGTCCGGCCGCGCGACATGCAGGAAGATGGCGCTGCCGCGGCCGCGCTGCACCGGATCATCGTTCCAGCCGAGCACGCCGATCAGGTCGTAGACCCCGTCCTGCAGCCAGAGATCCTCGGCGCGCGCGGGATGCGGCAGCATGACCTGGCGGTTGTAGTCCGGGTGGCCGGGGTCGTCGCACCAGCCATCGGCGGGCGAGAGCGGCTCCACCCGGAACCCCGGCGCGGCGGGCGGCGGGATGCGGTCGGCGCGGTAGAGGAAGCGGCGCAGCGGCAGCAGGCCGGCGGGGG
>JAIYAI010000802.1 GCA_027489135.1 Acetobacteraceae bacterium | reverse complement strand
GGCGACAAGGTCGAGGTCTTCGACTTCGAGAAGTACAATTTCGTGACGCCCATCATGAAGCCTGATGCGATGGACCGCGGCACCCTGCTGGACCGCACCATGGCGAACTACCGCCGCTTCTACATGAACAAGGCGTTGTTCCAGTATCCCTGGACGAGGGACAAGCGGCGGCGGAGCTACCTCGTGGGCTGCCTCAAGGCCTTCCTGAAGTCGGGCTTCCAGCGGACCTTCTACGACCTGGGCAAGGTCGGCTACTGGGGCCCGCAGACCAAGAAGAAGGTCGATTTCCACTTCGACGAGAGCCGCCACGCGCCGGTCGACGCCGCGCGCGCGCCGCACAACGCCCTGTGGAAGACCATGCACCGGCCGAAGAACAAGCTGCCGCGCGCCAATGCCCCCGTCATCGCCGCGACCCAGTCCGAGGAGGCCGCGACCGCCATGGCCTGCGGCGGTGGCACGGACCGGCAGCTGACCGAGGCGGAGATGGAGGTGCTCGGTGGCCGCACGCCCCCCATGGCCTGCGGCGGTGGCACGGACCGGCAACTGACCGAGGCCGAGATGGACACGCTCGGCACGCCGAAGCCGCATGGCGGCGGCCCCACGACGCCGATGGAGTCCATGCCCGCGGCGCCGCAGGACAAGGCCGGCTGAGGGGCGCGTGGACGGCGGCCTGCACGCACCGCCCGAAGCGGGCGCCCGGATCGGCCCCAACGCCGTCACCCGCGTCGCCGAGGCGATGCGGGCGGCGGCGGGGGAGGATGCGGTGCTCGCCCTCTTCGCCGAGGCGGACCTCGGCCGCCACCTCGCCACCCCGCCGGAGCGGATGGTGGCGGAGGGCGACGTCACCCGCCTGCACGCCGCGCTTCGCGCCCGCCTGGGCGAGGACGGCGCCGCGCGAATCGGCGCGGAAGCAGGGCGGCTGACCGGCGACTACCTGCTGGCGCACCGCATCCCGAGGCCCCTGCAGGCGGTGCTGCGGGTCATCCCGGCGCGGATCGCGGCGCGGGTGTTGCTCGGCGCGATCGGCCGGCATTCCTGGACCTTCTCCGGCAGCGGCGCCTTCCACGCCGAAGCCGGCCGCCCGGCGCGCCTCACCATTTCGGGCTGCCCGCTCTGCCGCGGCGCGCGCACCGCGTCGCCGGCCTGTGCCTATTTCGCCGCGACGCTGCAGCGGCTGTTCCAGGCCCTCGTCGCGCGCCGCACCCGCGTCGTGGAGACGGCGTGCAGCGCGCTGGGCGCCCCGGCCTGCGTCTTCGAGATCCGCTACTGAACCATCCGCCGGTACAGGTGCCAGCTTGCATGCGCCAGCACCGGCATCACCACGGCGAGCCCCACGAAGGCCGGTACGCAGCCCAGCAGCAGCCCCGCCGCCACGATCAGCCTCCAGAGCGCGACCGGCCCCGGATTGGCCGCACAGGCGCGCAGCGAGGTGCGGATCGCCGTGCCCAGCCCGACCGGCCGGTCGAGCAGCATCGGGTAGGTCACCACGCTGATCGCCAGCACCCAGGCCGCGAAGACGAAGCCCGCCAGGTTCCCCAGCAGCAGCAGGCGCCACCCCGCCGGCGTGTCGAAGACGTCGCGCAGCAGCACGCCGATGCTCTCCGGCTGCACCGACCCCATCGTCGCCCGCCAGAGCATCTGCGCCGCCACCAGCCAGGCCAGGAAGGTCGCCGTCAGGATCAGCGCGAGGCCGATGATCGCGCCGATCGCCGGCGAGCGCACGACGCGCAGCGCATCGCTCCAGGTGACATGCCAGCCCTTCTCCCGCCGCCGGCTGAGTTCGGTCAGCCCCAGCCCCACCACGGGTCCCATCAGCGAAAGCCCCGCCACCATCGGATAGAGCAGGGGCAGGATGTCGCCGCCCCAGGCCGCCCGCGCGGCGACGAAGCCGACCAGCGGGTAGATCAGCCCGAGGAAGAGGATCTGCGTCGGGATCGCCAGGAAGTCGTCGATCCCGAGGCGCAGCGCCTCCCGCACCTCCGCGATGCCGATGCGCAGGATGACCGGTTCGTTCGATGCGTCTGCACGCCCCATGGGCGTCGTCCCGGCACGCTGCGTGGCCATGGCCCGCCTCCTCGCTGGCGCGGCGGCCCAGGGGCGGACTGCCCAAGGGCCCCGCTGGACCGAGCCTAGGCCCGGTCGCGTCACGCAAGGCGTCACGCACGCGCGAGACGGCGGGGTTTTCCGGTTGACTTGACTGTCAGGATTGGCTGACAGTTTGTCCTGACAAGTCAACTGGACAGAACGGAGGGCGGCCCATGGACGCGGTATCGCGCATCGAGCGGGCCCTCGCGGCCGCAGTGGACCGGGCCGACCTCCGGGGCTCCCCGCCGCGCCTGGCGGAGGCCATGCGCTATGCCGTCTTCCCCCGCGGCGCGCGGATCCGGCCCCGCCTCTGCCTCGCCGTCGCGCACGCCTGCGGGGACGACAACCCCGCACTGGCCGATGCCGCCGCGGCCTCGATCGAACTGCTGCACTGCGCCTCGCTCGTGCATGACGACCTGCCCTGCTTCGACGACGCGGATACGCGGCGCGGCAAGCCCTCCCTGCACCGTGCCTTCGGCGAGCCGCTGGCGGTGCTGGCCGGGGATGCGCTGATCGTCCTCGCCTTCCAGGCTGTGGCGGATGCCGCCGGGGCGACGCCGGCGCGGCTGCCGGCGGTGATCGCCACCGTCGCGGGCTCCGTCGGCGTGCCGCATGGCATCGTCGCCGGCCAGGCCTGGGAATGCGAGGAGAATGTCGATCTCTCCGTCTACCAGCGGGAGAAGACCGGCGCGCTCTTTGCCGCCGCCACCATCGCCGGCGCCGCGGCCTGCGGCTTCGAGCACGCGCCCTGGCGCGCGCTGGGCGAGCTGCTGGGCGAGGCCTACCAGGTCGCCGACGACCTCCGCGACGCCGTCTCCGACCCGGACGAGATCGGCAAGCCCGTGGGGCAGGACGCGGCGCATGGCCGGCCCAATGCCGTCGCCGCTTTCGGGCTCGACGGTGCGGTCAGGCGGCTGGAGACGCTGGCGGGCCTCGCCGTCGCGTCCATCCCGCCCTGCCCGCGCGCCGGGGATCTCCGCGCGCTGATCCTGATGGAGGCGCGGCGGCTGCTGCCGCACCAGCTCGCGGCGCGGGCCGCCTGACGCGATGAGCGGATCCGCGGCGCCCGTGATGGCGCCCGAGACAGGGGCGGCGCGCAGCTTGCGCGACCGCCTGCTCGGGCTTCGGGACCGGCTGGTGGGCGACCCGCGCTTCCGCGACTGGGCGGCGCGTTTCCCGCTGACCCGGCCGCTGGCCCGGCGCCGGGCGCGCGCGCTCTTCGATCTCGCGGCCGGCTTCGTCTATTCCCAGGTGCTGGCCGCCTGCGTGCGGGTCAGGCTCTTCGACCTGCTCCACCGGGAGGGGCCGCTGGACGCCGGCGCGATCGCGCCGCGCATCGGCCTCGACCGTCAGGGCACCCTGACACTTCTCCGCGCGGCCGAGTCGCTCGGGCTGATCGAGGGCCGCAGCGAAGGGCGCTGGGGCCTGGCGACGCTCGGTGCGGCCATGATCGGCAATGACGGGCTGACGGCGATGGTCGAGCACCACGCCATGCTCTACCGCGATCTCGCCGACCCGCTGGCGCTGCTGCGCCGCGGGCCGAGCGAGGACACGGAACTCGCCCGCTACTGGGCCTATGCCCGGGCCGACGCGCCGGATGCGCTGCAGCCCGGCGATGTCGGCGACTACACGGCGCTGATGGCGGCGTCCCAGGCCTTCATCGCGGCGGAGGTGCTGGACGCCTGGCCGGGACTCGGGGCGCGGCGCGGCCTGATCGACATGGGCGGCGGCGATGGCAGCTTCCTGCGCGCCGTGGCTGCGCGGCACCCGAAGCTCGACCTCGTCCTCTTCGACCTGCCGCCCGTCGCGGCCAGGGCGGAGGCCCGATTCGCGGCCGCGGGACTCGGGGGAAGGGCGCGCTGCATCGGCGGCAGCTTCCTTGACGGCGGGCCGCCGGCGGGGCTGGCGGACACGGTCTCCCTGGTGCGCGTGGTGCACGACCACGACGACGGCGCGGTGATGCGCATCCTGCGCGCTGCCCGGGCCGCGCTGCCGCCTGGCGGCACCCTGATGATCGCCGAGCCGATGTCCGCGACCCCGGGCGCCGAGCCCGTGGGGGGCGCCTATTTCGGCATGTACCTGCTGGCCATGGGCAGCGGCCGGCCGCGCACCGCGGCCGAGCTGGCCGGGATGCTGGCCGAGGCCGGCTTCGCCCCGCCGCGCGAGAGGCCGACGCGCACGCCGCTGCTGGTGCGCGTGCTGCTGGCCGACGCGGTCTGACACCGCGCTTGTCCGTTTATCCTGAGATGTCAGTTTGGCTTGACAGTATGCTGTGTCCTTCTAGACTGACACTTGTAAATGCGGCGGGAGGCGCGGCGTGGACACAGTCGCGGTACTGCTGAAGCAGCCGGAACAGATGGAACTCAGCCGTCTCGACCTGGTGGCGCCCGGAGCGGGCGACGTCGTGGTCGATGTGGAGTGGAGCGGCATCAGCACCGGGACGGAGCGCCTGCTCTGGTCCGGCCGCATGCCGCACTTCCCGTGCATGGGGTATCCGCTGGTGCCGGGCTACGAGACCGTCGGTCGCGTGGCCATTGCGGGACCCGATGCGGGCCGCAGTGTCGGCGAGCGCGTCTTCGTCCCCGGCGCACGCTGCTTCGGCGCGGTGCGGGGCCTCTTCGGCGGGGCGGCGAAGCGCCTGGTCGTGCCCGGCGCCCGCGTCACGCCCATCGACGAATCACTCGAGGATCGCGGCGTGCTGCTCGCCCTGGCGGCGACGGCCTGGCATGCGAGCGTCGCCGGAAAGCAGCCCGACCTGATCATCGGCCATGGCGTGCTGGGGCGGTTGCTGGCGCGCATCGCCATCGCCCGGGGCGCGCCGCCGCCGACGGTGTGGGAACGCAACGCCGATCGCGCCGGCGGCGCCGATGGCTACCAGGTCATCGACCCCGCCCTCGATACGCGCTGCGACTACGCCTCGATCTACGACGCCTCCGGCGACGCCGAGTTGCTGGATGCGCTGATCGCGCGCCTCGCCCCGGGTGGGGAGGTCGTGCTGGCCGGCTTCTACGCCGCGCCGCTGCAGTTCGCCTTCGCGCCGGCCTTCATGCGGGAGGCGCGGATCCGCGTCGCCGCGGAATGGCATGCCGAGGATCTGGTCGCCGTCAACGCGCTGATCAGCGCCGGCAAGCTCTGCCTGCGCGGACTGATCACGCACCGCGAGCAGGCGGCGGCAGCGCCCGACGCCTATCGCACCGCCTTCACCGACCCGGCCTGCCTCAAGATGGTCCTGGACTGGAGACATCACGCATGAATGCGCCCGTTGGCCGGCCCGATCCCCAGACCCCGAACGCCTCGGCCCCCGCGCCGAAGACGCAGATCATCGCGATCTACGGCAAGGGCGGCATCGGCAAGTCCTTCACCCTGGCGAACCTCAGCTACATGATGGCGCAGCAGGGCAAGCGCGTGCTGCTCATCGGCTGCGACCCGAAGAGCGACACGACCAGCCTGCTCTTCGGCGGCAAGTCCTGCCCCACGATCATCGAGACCTCGTCGCGCAAGAAGGCGGCGGGCGAGCCGGTTTCGATCGGCGATGTCTGCTTCAAGCGCGACGGCGTCTTCGCCATGGAGCTCGGTGGGCCCGAGGTCGGCCGCGGCTGCGGCGGGCGCGGCATCATCCACGGCTTCGAGCTGCTGGAGAAGCTGGGCTTCCATCGCTGGGACTTCGACTACGTGCTGCTCGACTTCCTGGGCGACGTGGTCTGCGGCGGCTTCGGCCTGCCGATCGCCCGCGACATGTGCCAGAAGGTCATCATCGTCGGCTCGAACGACCTGCAGAGCCTCTACGTCGCCAACAATGTCTGCTCGGCGGTGGAATACT
>JAIYAI010000361.1 GCA_027489135.1 Acetobacteraceae bacterium | reverse complement strand
GGCAGGATGTGGCGGAACATCAGCCGCGCGTGGGAGGCACCCAATCCGCGCGCTGCCTCGACGAAGGGCATCTCCTTCACCGACAGCACGACGGAGCGGATGACGCGCCCGCCGAAGGGGATGCGGGTGATGGCGATGGCCAGGATCACCGTCCAGGTGCCCGCCCCCAGCGCCATCGCGATCGCCATCGCCAGGATCAGGTCCGGGAAGGACTGCATGAACTCGATGATGCGCTGGCTGATCAGGTCGAACTTGCCGCCGAAATAGCCGCAGGCGAGGCCCCAGACCGCCCCCACCGTCGTGCCCAGCAGCACGGCGGCGAAGGCGACCATCAGCGAGGTCTGGCTGCCATGGATGACGCGGCTCAGCACGTCGCGGCCGACCTGGTCGGTGCCGAACCAGGCGACGTCGTTGGGCGGCTTCGACATCATGCGGAAATTCGCCTGCAGCGGGTCGAGCGGCGCGATCAGGTCGGCGAAGACCGCGACCAGCAGGATCAGCACCGCGATCACGCCCCAGAAGGCGGAGATGGGGGATCGCCGGGCGAAGCGACGCAGCCACTGCCCCGTGCGGGCAAGGGCGGAAGGTTCGGCCGGGGCGGCGGCGGCGGCCGTCGTGGGATCGGTCGCGCTCATTGGTAGCGGATCCTCGGGTCGAGCCAGGCAATGATGATGTCGACGACGATGTTCAGCACGACGAAGACCACGGCGTAGAGGAAGACGAGGTTCTGCATGACGAAGATGTCGCGCTCGCTCACCGCCTGGAACATCGCCTGCCCCAGGCCCGGCGCGCCGAAGGCCCGCTCTACCGGGATCGACCCCGCGAGGACGAAGCCGAGCAGGATGCCGGAAAGCGTGATCACCGGCAGCATGGCGTTGGGCAGGGCATGCAGCCGGATCACCGCGCGGGCGGGGACGCCCTTGGCCCGCGCCGTCCGCACGTAGTCCTCCCGCACCACCTCGAGCAGGGAGGAGCGGGCCATGCGCGCGACATAGGCCGCCTGGCCGAGACCAAGCACGATGGCCGGGCCGACGATCATCTGCAGCGTCGTCAGCGGGTCGCCCAGCAGGTCGGCGCCGGTCAGCGGCGCGCGATACCCGAACGCGAAAAGCAGGCCGAGCACGATCAGCATCCCGAGCCAGAAGCCCGGCACGGCAAGGAAGAAGATGGAGACGAACCGCACCAGGTTGTCCGCGGCGCTGTTCGGGCGAAGCGCGCTGATGATGGCGACGGGAATGCCGACGACCCAGGACAGCAGCACCGAGAGAAGGGCGATCTGCGCCGTCAGCGGGCCGCGGCGCAGGATCATCTCGGCCACGCTCTCCGACCGGAAGAAGGAGCGACCGAGGTCGCCGCGCAGGATGTCGCCGAGCCAGCCGAGATACTGCTGCCAGAGCGGCGCGGTCAGGCCGAGGTCACGCAGGTAGCTGTCGCGCTGCTCCTCGGTCAGGCGCTGCATGCCATCGGTGCCCAGGATGGCGACCAGCGGGTCGCCCGGCAGGATGCGCATGATCAGGAAGACGACGATGGACACGCCGAGCACGGTCAGGAGGCCGAGCCCGAGACGCCGCGCGATGTAGCGGAGCATCAGGCCCCCGCCCGTCGATCGCCGCGCGCAAACCGCACGATGGACGCCACGCTTCCTCCCCCGGGGCGGCGCTTGGTGCCTTGGGTCGCATATGTTGCGACGCGGGTCCGCTCCCGCCGAGACCCTACGGGGTTCGCGCGCGAGCGGTCAATGCGCAGCGTCAGGCGATGATGCGGCGCCCCGGCGAACCGGCCTGCGCGGCGCGCAGGATGGCGTCCGTGTCGATCCCGTAGGCGCCATAGACCTCGGCTATGGAGCCGCTCTGGCCGAAGGCGTCGACGCCGAGCGCCTTCACCCGGTGCCCCTCGACCGAGCCGAGCCAGCCGAGGCCGGCGGGATGCGCATCCACCACCGTCACCAGGCAGCAGTCGCGCGGCAGGCGGCGCAGCAGCGTCTCGGCGTGGCTCGGATCTGTCGCCTGCCCGACCATGCGTGCGCCCTCGGCACGGCGCCAGCCGGCGAAGAGCCGGTCGGGCGAGGTCACGGCCAGCACCGCGACATCGCGGCGGTGTTCGGCGAGCAGGCCGGCGGCCGCGATCGCCTCCGGCGCGACGGCGCCGGCATAGGCGATGGCGACGGCACAGTTCGGGCCCGGCGGGCGCAGCCAGTAGCCGCCCTCGACGATCTCATTCGCCAGGGCCGGCGCGATCTCGCGCTTCGGCTGTTCCAGCGCGCGGGTCGAGAGGCGGAGATAGACGGAACCGCCATCCTTGCCCTCGGCCTGCACGTGATCCAGCGCCCAGCGCAGGATCACCTCCAGCTCGTCGACGAAGGCGGGCTCGAAGGAGGAGAGGCCGGGCTGCGCCATGCCGATCATCGACGTGCCGATGGACTGGTGCGCGCCGCCTTCGGGCGCGAGGGTGATGCCCGAGGGCGTGGCCGCCAGGATGAAGCGCGCATCCTGGTAGCAGGCGTAGTTCATTGCATCGAGGCCGCGGGCGATGAAGGGATCGTAGAGCGTCCCGACCGGGATCAGCCGTTCCCCGAAGACGCTCTCCGACAGGCCCAGCGCACCGAGCATGAGAAACAGGTTCATCTCGGCGATGCCGAGTTCCACGTGCTGGCCCGCCGGCCCCGCCTCCCACTTGAAGGCGGAGGGGATCTTTTCCTCGCGGAAGAGGTCGCGCCGCGCCTCCCGCGCGAAGAGGCCGCGCCGCCCGACCCAGGCACCGAGATTGGTGGAAACGGTGACATCCGGACTGGTGGTGACGATGCGGTCGGCGATCGGCGCGTCCGACTTCGCCAGCGCGTGCATCAGCAGCCCGAAGCCGGCCTGGGTGGAGGTCCTGGCCGCGGGCTCGATGGCGATGCGGTCCGGCACCGGCAGGGTCGGCGCCGTGGTGCGCCGAGGGCCGCGCGCGTTGAAGGCGACTCGGCCGAGGAAACCGCGCAGCGCCTGTTCCGGCAGATCGAGCCCCTCGGCGATATCCCATTCATGGCCGGGGCGGATGCCCATGGCGGCGCGCCAGCGCTCCATCTGCTGCGGGTTCAGCAGGCCGGCATGGTTGTCCTTGTGCCCGGCCAGCGGCAGGCCGGAGCCCTTCACCGTATAGGCCAGGAAGCAGACGGGCCGGTCGTGGTCGATGCCGCGGAAGGCGTCCAGCAGCAGCCCCATGTCGTCGCCGCCGAGATTGCCCATCAGCGCGGCGAGTTCGTCATCCGTCCGCCGGCCGATCAGCGCGCTGACATCGCCCTGGTCGCCGAGATCATCCAGCAGCCGCTGCCGCCAGGCGGCGCCGCCGCGGAAGACCAGCGCCGAGTAGAGCTG
>JAIYAI010000666.1 GCA_027489135.1 Acetobacteraceae bacterium | reverse complement strand
CGCCGCTCTGCCGATCCTGGCGCCCACGGACAGCGCCGGGGCCGCGGTGTCGCCCACGGACAGCGCCGGGGCCGCGGTGTCTCCCACGGATAGCGCCGGGGCCGCGGTGTCTCCCACGGATAGCGCCGGGGCCGCGGTGTCGCCCGCGGGCAGGCCCGAGGTCGGACCCTCCCCCGCTGCACCCGTCCCCGCAACCGGCGGCTCCCCATTGGTGGCCGCCCTCGCGGGGCCGCCTGCGCCCCGCCCCGGTGCCATCCCGCCGCAACGCCCAACGAGCGCCGCGGCGCGCGCCTTGACCACGCGCGGCAAGGCGCTTCTCGCCCTCGGCGACGTCACCGGCGCGCGGTTGCTGTTCGCGCGCGCCGCCGAAGCCGGTCATGCCGAGGCGGCGCTGCTGCTCGGTGCCACCTTCGACCCGGCGGCACCCGAAACGCGCGGCGTGCAGGGCATCGCGCCCGATCCAGGCCAGGTCCGGCACTGGTACCAACGCGCGGCAGGGCTCGGCGAGGCCGAGGCCATGGCGCGGCTGCAGACCCTCGACACGGCTGCCGCCACGCGGCGGTGACGGGCGATCCGGCCGATGCCGCGCTGCCCGGTACGCTGGCGGCCGGCATCGACGGATGACAGGGCCCGCCCCGCTTGCGCCGACGCCCGGCAGGGCCGCAAGAGATCCGCCTGAGGGGAGACCGGCCCATGGCCCTGGCGGAACTGCGGGAGGCGGCGGCGCCGCCCGATGTCGCATCGATCTACGCGGCGCTGCGCGCGGCCTCCGGCGTGCCGGTGGTGAACCTGATCTGGCGCCACCTCGCCACGCTGCCCGGGGTGCTGCCCTGGGCCTGGGCCGCGACGCGCGGCGTGCTGGAGGATGGGACCATCGCCGCGTCCCGTGCCCGCCTCGCCGCGACGGTGCGGCTGCCGGCGCTGCCCTCCTCCGATGCGGGGCTCGACGCCGCCGAGCGCGCCACGGTGCGGGCGGTGGTCGAGACCTACAACCGCGGCAACCTGACCAACCTGATCCTGCTGACCGCGCTGCGCCAGGAGATCGAGGGCGCCCCGCGCGGCGAGGCGCCGCAACCGGCCCCCGGCGCGGAGGACATGCCCATCCCCGCCGTGCCGCCGCTGCCGCCCCTGGCCGCGCTGCCGCCGGCGACGCAGGCGCTGGTGCAGGCCCTCGCCGCCCGCCATGCCGGGGCCGCAGCCGGGGGCGTGGTGCCGAGCCTCTATCTCCACCTCGCGCACTGGCCCGACCTGCTCGCCCGCCTGCCCGACCTGATCGGCCCGGTGCTGGCGGCGCTCGACGCGGCGCGCGCAGCGGCGGTGGCCGAGGCGACGCGGGAGGCCGCGGCGATCCGCCCGCGCCTGGCATTCGGCGCGGGTGTGCCCGGCGGCCAGCGCGCGGCCGTGCTCGAC
Organism: Acetobacteraceae bacterium; assembly: GCA_027489135.1. GTDB lineage: Bacteria > Pseudomonadota > Alphaproteobacteria > Acetobacterales > Acetobacteraceae > JAIEOP01. The sequence continues at coordinate 2,629 of JAIYAI010000666.1, read as the reverse complement.
CCGCTGACGCGCTTCACCACCGCGATCATCCCGGACATGGTGCCGGTCGGCCTGGCGCTGCGCCGCGTGCTCGGCTGACCCGCGGCATGGCCAGCGACGACGACGAGGACGACGGCGCCGGTCCGCCCGGCCTGCCGCCCGGCACTACCTTCTACATGACCCCCGCCGGCCATGCCGCGCTGGTCGAGGAACTGCGCCGCCTCTGGTCCGACGAACGCCCGAAGGTGGTCGAGGTGGTGAGCTGGGCCGCCGGCCTCGGCGACCGGTCCGAGAACGCGGACTACCAGTACGGCAAGCGCCGCCTGCGCGAGATCGACCGCCGCGTCCGCTTCCTGCGCAAGCGCCTGGAACGCGTGCAGGTCGTCGATCCCGCCGCCCAGGCGAAGCGCGACAAGGTCTTCTTCGGCGCCACCGTCACCTATGCGCGGGCGGACGACAGCGAGATCACCGTCACCATCGTCGGCGTCGACGAGGCCGACACCGCGAAGGGCCGCATCTCCTGGGTCGCGCCCGTCGCCCGCACGCTGCTGGGGAAGCAGCACGGCGACCTCGTGAAGCTGCGCACGCCGCAGGGCGTCGAGGAGATCGAGGTGCTGGCGATCCACTATCCCGCCCGCACGGAATGCTGATGGCGTCCGCATCGGCATGGTGCCTATCCTTGCCCCGCGCAAAGCAAGGACACAGGCCATGGCCAGCGACCTCGACACCGCCCGCGCCTTCTTCGAGGCCTGCGAGGCCGGCAAGGGCTGGGAAGCCTGCAAGGCCTACTGCACCCCCGATGCCAGCTTCTCCGCCCAGGCCGGCGCGCTGGCCGCGGTGAAGACCCTCAGCGCCTATGCGGACTGGATGCAGGGCATCCTGACCGTCCTGACCGACGGCCACTACGATCTGCACTGCTTCGCGCATGATGCGCAGCGCGGCACGGTCGCGGCCTGCGCCACCTTCATCGGCACGCATCTGGCGGGCGGGCCGGTGCCGCCGACAGGCCACACCACCCGCACCGACTACGTCTATGTCATGCGGCTCTCGGGCGGGAAGATCGCGCACATGACGAAGGTCTGGAACGATGGGCTGGCCCTGAAGGAACTGGGCTGGGCCTGAGCCCGCCTGGACAGTCCGACCCGGGGCGCACAGACTCGGCGCCCTGGGGATGCGACGGAACGGCCTGCGATGGACCATGCGATGCCAACGACGACCGGCACCGAGACGCCGGAAGCGACGATCGCGCGCATCGACGCCGCCGCGCGCCGCATGGAGACGCCCTGCGGCGAGGGCCGGATGGTCTGGCGGCTCTGGGGGAGCGGCGAACCGCTCGTGCTGTTCCACGGCGGCAGCGGCTGCTGGAAGCACTGGATCCGCAACGTCGAGCCGCTGGCGCGCCACCGCACCGTCATCTGCCCGGACCTGCCCGGCCTCGGCGAGAGCGACATGCCGCACCCCGCACTCGATCCGGCACCGATCGCCGGCGAGGTACTGGCCGGCATCGCGCAGGTGCTGGGCCAGGGTACGCGCTACGACCTCGCCGGCTTCTCCTTCGGCGCGCTGCTGGCGGGGCATCTCTCGGCCCAGGCCGGTCCCGAACTGCGCAGCCTGACGCTGGTTGGCGCCGGCGCGCTCGGCCTGCCACGGCCACGCACGGAACTGGTGAAGGTGCGCGGCACGGAGGGCGAGGCACGCATCGCCGCGCATCGCCGCAACCTCGAGATCCTGATGGTCGCCGATCCGCGCAGCGTCGACGACCTCGCGCTGACCATCCAGGAATACAACACCGTCCATGCCCGCTTCCGCAGCCGCGGCTTCGCGCACACGGCCTCGCTGAAGGACGCCGTTGCCCAGGCGCGCTGCCCCGTCGCGCTGCTCTATGGCGAACGCGACGCCATCGCCTGGCCCGACATGGAACTGCGCTTCGCCGCGCTGCGCAGCGTGCAGCCCGCGGCCTGGACCGGCGTCATCCCCGGCGCCGGCCACTGGGTCGCCTACGAGGCCGCGGTGACCTTCAACGCCATGCTGCTCGACATGCTGGAGCGGCGCCTGCGTGGCTGACATCTCACGCCGCACCACGCTCGCCGCCGCGCTGTTCGCGCCCACCGCCGCCCGTGCCCAATGGGCGCCGCCGCGCCAGGTGCGCATGGTCGTCCCCTTCCCGCCCGCCGGCGGCGCCGACACCACCGCGCGCCTCTTCGCCGCCCCCTTCCAGGCGCTGCTCGGCCAGCCCGTCGTGGTCGAGAACAAGCCCGGCGCCGGCGGCACCATCGGCGCGGCGGAGGTCGCCCGCGCCGCGCCCGACGGCACGACGCTGCTGCTCGATGCCGCGAACCAGGCGGTTGGGCCCTATGTCCTGAAGAATATCCCCTTCGACTACGCCACCGCCTTCACGCCGATCAGCCGCGTCACGATCTATCCGCTGGTGCTGGTGGTGAAGCCCGACAGCCCGCTGCGCGACCTCGCCGGCCTCGTCGCGCAGGCGAAGGCGCAGCCCGGCAAGCTCACCTATTCGTCGAGCGGCAACGCCGTCTCCAACCACATCGCCATGGTCGTGCTGCTTCGCCGCGCCGGCATCGAGATGACGCATGTGCCGTATCGCGGCGGCGGACCAGCGCTGCAGGCGGTGCTGGCCGGCGACGTCGAT
>JAIYAI010000007.1 GCA_027489135.1 Acetobacteraceae bacterium | reverse complement strand
TCGGCATCATGCCGGGCTCGATCTTCTCCAGGGGCTCGGTCGGCGTCGTGTCGCGCTCGGGCACCCTGACCTATGAGGCGGTGTTCCAGACCACCAACGCGGGCCTCGGCCAGACCACGGCCGTCGGCATCGGCGGCGACCCGGTCAAGGGCACCGAGTTCATCGACGTGCTCGAGCTCTTCCTCGCCGACGAAGCCACCCAGTCGATCGTCATGATCGGCGAGATCGGCGGCCAGTCCGAGATCCAGGCGGCGGAGTTCCTGAAGAAGGAGAACTTTGCCCCGGGCAAGCCGAACAAGAAGGTCGTCGGCTTCATCGCCGGCGCCACCGCCCCCCCGGGCCGCCGCATGGGCCATGCCGGCGCGGTGATCTCCGGCGGCAAGGACACGGCGGCGGCGAAGATGGAGGCCATGGCGGCCGCGGGCATCGCGGTGGCCGACAGCCCCTCCTCGCTGGGATCGACCATGGTGAAGGCGCTGAAGCGCTGAGTGACCGCGGGCCGCGCCACGGCGCAGCCTGAGGCAATCCCGTGCTGGTCCGGATTGTTCGGGCCTGTCAGGGTTGCGGCTGATCAAGGCGGGGGCCGGCGCGCCGTGGTTCACGGAAGCCGCCCCGGCCCAGGATCCGGGGCAAAGGCCGGGCAAGGTCCCGCGCGCACAGCCCGGCTCCGCACCACGTGCGGGCCTTGGCGGTGCCGCAACCTCGCCATGGTCACTATGTTAACCCGCGCCGGGCTTCCCTGACCGGGGAGGCCGCGGCGCGCCGGCGCGCGCCGGGTTCCGCGCAGGCCGCTGGACGCCGTCGGCAGCCCGGGAGACGGGCGGATGGCCAGGCGGCGCATGATGGGGCCGGGGCAGCGTCTCCGGCAGGAGAGAAGCATGGCTGGTGTCGACATCCTCGCAACCGCGATGACCGGGGCGAATGCCGCCTTCCTGGCGGACCTCTACGCCCGCTGGGTGGAGCGGCCGGACAGCGTCGATGCGTCCTTCGCCGAGTTATTCGCCGCGCTGAACGACGATGCCCGCGCCGTGCTGACCGATGCGGTCGGTGCCTCCTGGGCGCCACGGCCGCGCGGCGGCTTCGCGCCGGAGCCCGAGGCCCTCCCCGCTGCCGGCCGCCGCGCCGTGGACCGCGTGGTGGTCGCCGCGCCGGATCCGGACGCCTCCCGCCGCCACGTGCTGGACAGCCTGCGCGCGCTGATGCTGATCCGCAGCTACCGCGTCCGCGGGCACCTGGAAGCGCAGCTCGACCCGCTGGGCCTGGCCAAGCCGCCGGCCCATCCCGAGCTCGACCCCAAGACCTATGGCTTCACGGAAGCCGACTACGACCGGCCGATCTTCCTCGACTTCGTGCTGGGGAAGGAGACGGCGACGCTGCGCGAGATCCTGGCGATCTGCCGCGCCAGCTATTGCGGGCCGATCGGCGTCGAGTTCATGCACATCCAGGACCCGGACCAGAAGTCCTGGATCCAGCGCCGGATCGAGGGCGCGCCCTGGAACACCGCCTTCGGTGTCGACGAGAAGCGCGAGATCCTGTCGGACCTCACCAAGGCCGAGGGTTTCGAGGCCTTCTGCGCACGGAAATTCGTCGGCACCAAGCGCTTCGGCCTGGAGGGCGGCGAGAGCACCATCCCGGCGCTGGAGGCGGTGATCGAGACCGCAGTGCCGCTCGGCGTGAACGAGGTGGTGATCGGCATGGCCCACCGCGGCCGCCTGAACGTGCTGGTCAACACGATGCGCAAGTCCTTCGTGAACGTCTTCTCGGAGTTCAAGGGCGTCGGCGCGGCGCCGGACGACGTGCAGGGGTCGGGCGACGTGAAGTACCACCTGGGCACCTCGACGGACGTCGAGATCCAGGGCCGCAAGGTGCATCTCTCGCTGCAGCCCAACCCGTCGCACCTGGAAGCGGTCGATCCCGTCGTCGCCGGCAAGGTCCGCGCGCGCCAGGACATGGCGGGCGATACGAAGAGCCGCCGCTCCGCCATGGGCATCCTGCTGCATGGCGACGCCGCTTTCGCCGGCCAGGGCCTGGTCTATGAGACTCTGGCGATGAGCCAGCTCATCGGCTACCGCACCGGCGGCACGATCCACATCATCACCAACAATCAGATCGGCTTCACCACCGTCCCGGCGCATGCCTATTCGGGGCTCTACTGCACCGACATCGCCAAGGGCGTGCAGGCGCCGATCCTGCACGTGAACGGCGACAACCCCGAGGCCGTGGTGTTCTGCGCCCGCCTCGCGGCCGAGTTCCGCATGACCTTCGGCACGGACATCGTGCTCGACATCGTCTGCTATCGCCGCCACGGTCACAACGAGAGCGACGAGCCCGCCTTCACCCAGCCGATCATGTACGGCCGGATCAAGGAGATGAAGACGACCCGCGCGCTGTATGCCGAGAAGCTCGCGGCGGAGGGGTCGATCCCGGCGGCGGAATCGAAGGAGATCCTCGACGGCTTCTACCACCGGCTCGACGAGGCCTTCGAGGCAGCACAGACCTTCAAGCCGAACAAGGCGGATTGGCTGGA
>JAIYAI010000212.1 GCA_027489135.1 Acetobacteraceae bacterium | reverse complement strand
TTCTACATGCTGGGCAGCATGGGCCTCGCCATCCCGATCGGGCTCGGCGTCGCCCTGGCGCAGCCGCAACGGCGCGTCTTCGTGCTGGAGGGCGACGGGTCGCTGCTGATGCAGCTCGGCTGCCTCTCGACCGTCGCGGCGCGGGCGCCGAAGAACCTGGCGATCCTCATCCTCGACAACGGGGTCTTCCAGATCACCGGCAGCCAGCCGACGCCGGCTGAGCAATCCGGCACGGACCTGATCGCCATCGCCCGCGCCTCCGGACTGCCGCGCGCCACCTGGGCGGCGGACGAGGCCGATCTCGACCGGCTGATCGATATGTGCCTGGTCGAGGACGGGCCGCACGTCATCGGCCTCAAGCTGGATTCCAGCGGGCCGGAGCGGCAGACCGAGCGCGATCCGCCGCAGATCCGCGACCGCTTCATGCGGGGGATGGGCGCGAAGAAGGACCGGACGCTGGGGTAGCGGGCGCTACCCGCCGATATCCAGCACCGGGACGAAACCGCCGAAGATCATCCGCGCGCCGTCGAAGGGCATGGGGTTGGTCTTCGGATCCATGCGCGGGTCCTGCATCGCCTTCATCCGGGCGAAGGCGGCGTCGCGTGTCGCCTTGTCCGGCCATTCGATCCAGGCGAAGGCGACCTCCTCCTCCTCCGTCGCGGCCACGGCGCGGCGGAAATCGGTTTGCCGGCCGGTTGGCACATCGTCGCCCCAGCATTCGACGACGCGCAGCGCGCCGAGTTCGAGGAAGACCGGATCGATCCGGCCTGCATGCTCGACGAAGCCCTGCTTGCGGTCCCGCGGCACCGCGATGACGAAGCCGTCGACATAGGCCATGGCGCCTCTTCTCCCTCTCCTGGACCGGGACTAAGCGCGGTTGCCCCGGGGTGGTTGCTTCGGCGGTGGTTGCCCAGGCCGCCCGGAATTGCGATCCTGCGCTCCACTTGGACAGGAGGAACGACCATGGGCGCCGCATTCCTGGGCTATGTACCGCATGGCGTGATCCCGGCGGCCCTGCTGCCCTTCCACCCCGACCTCTCGGTGGATGAGCGCAGCTACCGGTCCCACCTCCGTGACCTCGCCGCCGTCGCCGGCATCACTGCGATCACCACCAACGCCCATGCCTCCGAGGTCGCGACCTGCGACATCGAGGAGCAGAGGGCCGTCCTGGCGCTGACCATGGACGAGGTCGGCGGCCGCGTGCCCGTCATCGCCGGCATCTATGCCGACGGCACGCACCAGGCGGTGAAGCTGGCGAAGCAGGCGCATGCCGGCGGCGCCTCCGCGCTGCTGGTCTTCCCGACGAACGTACTGGGACGGGGGAACTTCACCCGGCCCGAATGCGCCGCCGACCATGTCCGCCACATCGCCGCCGCCACCGACCTGCCGCTGATCCTCTTCCAGTATCCGCTCGCCTCCGGCCTGACCTACCCGCTGCCGACCCTGCTGGAACTGGCGGACGAGGTGCCGAGCTTCCGCGCCATCAAGGACTGGTGCGGGGAGCCGATGCTGGCCGAGCGCCAGGTGGTGGAGTTGCAGGGGCACACGAAGCCGATCAACGTGCTGAGCACGCACAGCGCCTGGCTGTTCCAGTCCCTCGTGACCGGGGCGGCGGGGCTGCTCTCGGGCTCGGGCAGCGTCATCGCCGACCTGCAGGTGGCGCTGTTCCAGGCCGTGCAGCGCAAGGACATGGCCGCCGCCCAGGCGATCAATGCGCGCATCCGCCCGACGGCCGAGGCCTTCTACGCCGAGCCCTTCTTCGACATGCACAACCGCATGAAGGAGGCGCTGGTCATGCAGGGCCGCATCCCCTGCGCCGCGGTGCGCCCGCCGCTGAAGAAGCTGGGCGCGGCGGAACTCGCCCGGATCGAGGCCGCGCTGCGCGCCGCCGGGCTTATGGGAGCGGAGCGCCTCGCCGCCGAATAGGCTTGCCGGCGGGGTCGGTCCTGGGGCATAGGAATATTGTCAAGTGAGCGAGCTGTGCCCACGAAGACCGAGGCGGGGGGGCGATTTTGTCCGGCGCTTCCCACAACCCCCTGATCCGCTTCGCAGATGCCGCGCGAGCCTGCTCATCGGTTGGCAATATCCGACCGGCAGGATAGGGTTCGCCGCCCGTTGCCCCGTCGGTGAGCGGCGGCGGGCTGCTGGGACAGGACGCGTGATCACACTCGCCCGGCGCCGCGTTCCGGGCTGAGCGCGCGCAAATGCCGGCCATGCTCGATCGTCGCGCGGCGCTGCAGGCCGCGGGCGCCCTTCTCCTCGGGGTGCAGGTGGCGCGTCCCGCCGCCGCCGCGCGCGGGGACGAGGCGCCGGTGATGCTGACCGCCTACCTCGCCATCGCGCGGGACGGGCGGATCACGCTGCTTTCGCCCACCTCGGAGCTCGGCCAGGGCACCTGGACCGGCCACGCCGTCATCATCGCCGACGAGATGGGTGCCGATCCGCGCCGCATCACGGTGGAGAACCCCTCGCCGGCCGCGCCCTTCCGGCGCGATCTGGCGACCGGCCCGGCGATGAGCTCCGGCGGCTCCTGGGGCATCCGCTACTGGACCCAGCCCTTGCGCATCGCCGCGGCGCGGGCGCGGGTGATGCTGATCGGCGCCGCCGCCATCCGCCTGCGCGTGCCGGCGAGCGAGCTGATCGCCGAGGATCACCATGTGGTCCACCGCGCGACGGGCCGCAGCATCGGCTTCGGCGACCTCGCCGCCGCCGCGGCCGAGCGCCGCGTGCCGGATACGGTGCAGCTGAAGCCGGCGAGCGAGTTGAAACTCATCGGCCGCGGCATGAAGCGGATCGACGTGCCGGCGAAGACGCGGGGCGAGACGGTCTACGGCCTCGACCTGAAGCTGCCCGGCATGGCCTATGCCTGCGCCGTGATGAGCCCGGTCTTCCGCGGCGACGCCGCAGGCTGGGAGGAGGCACCGGCGCTCGCCGTGCGGGGCGTCATCGCCGTCGTGCGGATCGAGCGCGGGCTCGCCGTGGTGGCGGAGACGATGTGGGCGGCGATGAAGGGGGCGAAGGCGCTGCCCGTGACCTGGGCGGCATCGCCGGTGGATGCCCTGTCCTCGGCCTCGGTGACGGCGTCGATGCGCGACGGCCTTGCCGCCTCGCAGGCCGCGCTGGGGCGAAGCTGGGGCGATGTCGCGGACGGGCTGCGCGGCGCGGCCAAGCAGATCGAGGCGGTCTACGAGGTGCCCTTCCTGGCGCATACGCCGATGGAGCCCTTCAACATCACCGTCGCCATCGGGGATGAGGTGCTGGAGATCTGGGCGCCGACCCAGGCGCAGGACCGGCTGGTGGATCGCATCGCCCGCGACACGGGGTGGGACCGCGGCCGGATCCTGCTGCACAGCCTGCAGGCCGGGGGAAGCTTCGGCCGGCGGCTGGCGGAGGACATCGCGCCCGCCGCCGTCACCGTGGCGCGCGCGGTGGGACGGCCCGTGAAGCTGTTCTGGGACCGCGCGGCGGAGATCGGCCAGGGCTGGTACCGGCCGGCCCAGATGGCCCGTCTGCGCGCCGGGATCGAGAACGGCGGGAAGCTGGCCGCGCTCTCCATCCGCGTCAGCGGCACCTCGCTGCAGCGGGACTACTGGGGGCGGGAGGGCGACCTCGACCGCGCCGCGCTGCAGACGCTGGACGAGACGCGCTACCGCATGCCGAACTACCTGGTGGAGTTCGCACGGCGCCAGGTGCCGGTGCCGACCATGCCCTGGCGCGGCGTCGGCGCGACGCAGAATGCCTTTTTCCTGGAATGCTTCCTGGACGAGGTGGCGCAGGCGGGCGGGCGCGATCCGCTGGATCTCCGGCGGGACCTCCTGTCGCACGACCAGCGCGCGCTGAAGCTGCTGGCGATGCTGGCGGAACGGTCGGGCTGGGCCTCGCCGCCGCGGCCGGGTCGCGCGCGGGGCGTGGCCTTCTGCTTCGCCTTCGGCTCGCTCTGCGCGCAGGTGGCGGAGGTCTCGATGCAGGGCGGGCAGCCGCGCGTGGATCGGATCACCTGCGTGCTCGATTGCGGCCAGGTGGTGCTGCCGGACGCGGTGCGCGCGCAGATCCAGGGCGCGGTGACGCAGGGCCTTTCCGCCGCGATGGGCGAGGCGGTGCGGATCGACCGCGGCCGTGCGCTGAACACCGACTTCGACACCTACCCCGTGCTGCGCATGGCCGGCACGCCGCGGATCGATGCCGTGGTGATGGAGAATGACGAGGCGATGGGCGGGGCGGGGGAGCCGCCCTTGCCGCCGACGGCGCCGGCGGTGGCGAATGCCTTCTCGCGCCTTACGGGGCGCCGCATCCGCAGCCTGCCGCTGCTGGACGCGCTGCGGGGCTGAGGCCCTTCACCCACCGCGCAGCAGGGCGAAGGCGATCTCGCGGCCGGCGCCGCGCTTCATGGCGAGTTCGATCCACAGCATCGCATGCGCCTCCAGCAGCCGCGCGGCGGCGAGCGGGCCCGCATCGATCGCGTCGAAGCCGATCGAGGCGGCGAGGGTCAGCGCCAGGCTGCGCGCCTCCGCATCGTCCGATGCGGCGAACATCACCGGGGCCGGGCTGAAGCGCCGGGCATCGGCCATGACGTTGAAGCCGGTCGTGTTGAAGGCCTTCACCAGGCGCACGCCCGGCACGGCACGCGCGATCTCCTCCGCGCCGGAGGTGCTGTGGCCGAGCGAAAGGCCGAGCCCCCCGGGGCCCATGGCCAGCGGGTTGGTCGCGTCCAGCACCGGCACGGCGCCGGGCGCACAGGCCTGCAGCGCCGCGACGGCGGCGGCGTAGGGCGTCGCGAGGACATAGGCCTCCGCCCCGGCCAGCGGCGCGACGGGTGCCACGGCGATGCCCTCGGGCGCGGCTGCCGGGTCGCGCTTCAGCAGGACGGGGTCATGGCCGTCCCGCTTGAAGGCGCCGGCGAGGGCGCGCCCGACATTGCCGCCGCCGATGATCCCGATGCGCATCGCAGGCTCCCGCCGCTGTCCCGCGTGAAGGCTCGCCCGGCCGCGCCGCCGCTGTCCAGCGCGGCGTGCAGGATCAGCGGATCGGCACCACTGCCACCGCGTTGAAGGGCGAGCCATCGACCAGCTTGGTCGACCAGGCGAGATAGACCACGGCGTTGCGCTCCTCGTCGATGAAGCGCTGCACCCGCGTCTCCTTGAAGAAGAGGCTCGTCCCCGCCTCGTAGACCTGCTCGCCGCGTTCGCCGCGCCGGGCATCGGCGCCGACCTGCACGGGGCCGGTGGCGGCGCAGGAGAGGGCGAAGCGGGCCGGATCCTCGGCGAGGCCCACCATGCCGGAGAGACCGCCGGTGCGCGCCTGGGCAATCCAGCAGGTGACGCCGCGCACCTTCGGGTCGTCGAAGCGCTCGACCACGACGCGGTGGCTGCGCGTCAGGCCGAGATTGGTCATGGCCGTGTTGACGTGGCCGATCTCCTTCGTCTCGTCCGCGGCGAGCGCCGGCGTGGCGAGGAGAAGGGTGGCGGCGAGGAGGACGGCGTGGCGCATCGGTCTCAGTCCTTGTCCCAGGTTCAGTCGCCCAGCACGGCGCCCTCGCGGCGCGGATCGGCCGCGCCGACCAGCACCGTGCCGGTGGCGCCGCGGCGGATCTCGATCACCTGCAGGCCGGAGGCATTGGGCCGCACGACGACGGGAAAGCCGCGCGCCTCCAGCGCCGTCGCCAGCGCGGCGTTGGCCGCACCGCCTTGTTCGATCTCGGCATTCTCGTGCACGCCGGCGACGCGCGGCAGCGCCAGCGCCTCGGCGGGCGAGAGGCCGTTGTCGAGGATGCCGACCAGCGTCTGCGCGACATGGCCGATGATCCGCTCGCCGCCCGCCGAGCCTAGGGCCAGCACCGGCGCGCCGCTGCGGTCGAAGACGATGGTGGGCGACATCGAGGAGCGCGGCCGCTTGCCCCCCTCGACGCGGTTGGCGATCGGGCGGCCGTCGCGCTCCGGCAGGAAGGAGAAGTCCGTGAGTTCGTTGTTCAGCACGAAGCCGGCGGCGAGGATGCCGGCGCCGAACCCGGCTTCCACCGTCGTCGTCATGCTGACGACGTTGCCCGCGGCATCGACGACGGAGAGATGCGCCGTGCCGCGTTCCGGCTGCGGCGGCTGGGACGCGACGGAAGGTGCGCCGTCGCGCAAGGGATTGCCGCTGCGGATCGGCTGGGGCAGCGCGCGGTCGAGCGAGACCATCTGCGCCCGGATCGCGAGATAGACGCGGTCGAGCAGCCCCGCGACGGGCACCGGGACGAAATCGCTGTCGGCCAGGAAGCGGTTGCGGTCGGCGAAGGCGAGGCGGCTTGCCTCCACCAGCAGATGGGCGTGGTCGGTGCCGCGCGGATCGAGCGGCGCCATGTCCTGGTGCGCGAGCAATCCCAGGATCTGCAGGGTCGCGACGCCGCCCGAGGAGGGCGGCGGGAAGCCGCAGACCACCACGGCGCGGTAGGGGCCGCAGAGGGCGTCGCGGCGGGCGGGGCGATAGGCCGCAAGGTCATCGGGCGTCATCAACCCCGGATTGACCGGATGGTTGCGCACCGCCGCAATGATGGCTTCGGCGATCGGTCCGCGATGCAGCGCATCGGCGCCCTGCGCGGCAAGGGCACGGAGCGTCGCGGCCAGCGCGGGGTTGCGCAGCGTGGTGCCGACGGGCAGCGCGCCGCCATCGGGCGTGAGGTAGAGCGCGGCAGCCGCAGGATCGGCGCGCAGCCGCGCGGGCTGGAACGCGATGGCGGCATGCAGGCGCGGGGAGACGGAAAAGCCCTGCTCGGCCGCCGCGATGGCGGCGTCGAACAGCGTGTTCCAGGGCAGCTTCCCCTCCGCCCGGTGCGCCGCTTCCAGCATGCGCATGACCCCGGGGACGCCGACGGGGCGGCCGCCGGTGATGGCCTCGAGGAAGCCCATGGGCCGGCCGTTGCGGAGGAAGAGCGCCGGCGTCGCCGCGGCGGGCGCCGTCTCCCGCCCGTCCCAGGCTGTCAGCGTCCGCGTCGCGGCGTTCCAGTGCAGCAGCAGCGCGCCGCCGCCGATGCCGGAGGATTGCGGCTCCACCAGCGTCATCATGGCCTGGGCGGCGATGGCGGCATCCACGGCGGTGCCACCGCGGCGGAGCGCGGCAAGGCCGGCCTCCGCCGCCATGGGGTGGGAGGCGGCGATCATCTGCCGCCGGGCGGTTGCCTCCTGCTGCGCCAGTGCGGGCGATGCGAGGAGCGGCAGCAGGACGACGAGGCGGAAAACGGCAGCAATCACCACCGGACTGTATCGAACACAGGGGCGGTGCGACAGCGGCGTTGCCGCGTGGCGCCAGCATCATTCACGTCGTCGCGAATTGTTCCGACGCTGACGTCGGTTCTCGGTCGGCCCGAAGCGAAAGCCGGGGGAGTTCCCCAAGCTCTGGGGCAAACCACCATGAGCCCCACCCAGCAGACAGACTGCCTGCCATTCAAGCCATTGATTTTGTGCGTTTTCTCGAGAGGTTCCCGAGCGGCATGCCGGTTGCTGTTCGCGTCGGCAGGCGGCGCATCACCGCGCCGCATGACGAGAGAGGATCCAGCATGGCACTCGATGACACCCTGTTCCGCCGCGGCGCCGACGATGCGCCGGGTGATGACCATGGCGGTCGTGGCCGCGGCCGCGACGATGCGCCGGGTGACGACTCGCAGACCGCGCGGCGCGGGGCCGACGACGCACCGGGTGATGACCACGGCGGCCGTGGCCGCGGCC
>JAIYAI010000726.1 GCA_027489135.1 Acetobacteraceae bacterium | reverse complement strand
TACCTCGGCCGCCGGCAGCTTCCGCACCTGCGCCGGCAGCAGCATGTTCTCCTGCACCGTGAAGCTGCCGAAGAGCCGCCGCTCCTCCGGCGCATAGCCGATGCCGAGGCGCGGCCGGTAATGCGCCGGCACCGCGCCGGCATCCTCGCCCGCCAGCAGGATCCGCCCGGCGCGCAGCGGCAGCAGCCCCATCAGCGCACGCAGCGTGGTGGTCTTGCCGGCGCCGTTGCGGCCGATCAGCGCGACGCGGCCGCCCGGCGGCACGCTCAGCGCCACGCCGCGCAGCACCGGCACGCCGACGATGTCGACCGAGGCCCCCTCCAGCGCGAGGGCCGGGCCGGCGGTCATGGGGCCGTCACGCATGGCGCTCGATCCCGATCACCTCGCGCTGCACCACCGGGTCCGCCAGCACCTCCGCCGGCGGGCCGAGCGCCGCGATGCGCCCCTGCGACCAGACCGCGACGCGGTCGGCGAAGCGTTCCACCACGTCCATGTCATGCTCGACGAAGACCGCCGTCACCTTCGCCTCCCGCAGCACCCGCACCAGCGTCTCCACGATGCCCATCTTCTCGGAGGCGGCGACGCCCGAGGTCGGCTCGTCCATCAGCAGCAGGCGGGGCTTCAGGGCGACCGCCATGGCGATGTCGGCCAGCTTGCGCGCGCCCTCGTTCAGGGCATCGGCCCGCGCATCGGCAAGCGCGGTGAGCCCGAAGCGCTCCAGCGTCTCCCGCGCCTCGTCGCGCCAGCGCGGGCGGAGCAGCGGGGCGAGCGGCGACCACACCCCGTCGCGCGCGGCCAGGGCCAGCGCGACGTTCTCCTCCACCGTATGCTCGGTGAACAACTGGGGAAGCTGGAAGGACCGCGCCACGCCGCGGCGGACGATGGCGCGCGGCTGCAGCCCGGTGATCGGCTGCCCCTCGTAGGTGATCGTGCCGGCCTGCGGGCGGAGATAGCCGGTGGTCATGTTGATGAAGGTGGTCTTGCCCGCGCCGTTCGGGCCGATGATGGCCAGGAACTCGCCCCGCAGCACGTCGAGGTCGATGCCATCCGCCGCGCGCACGCCGCCGAAGGCGAGGCGCAACCCGCGCGCGCTCAGGAGGGGCTCGCTCATGGCGCCGCCCTCCGCCGCAGCGCGCCCTGGATCATCCCCCAGAGCCCGCCGGGCGCGAAGAGGATCACCGCCAGCAGCACGCCGCCCAGGATCATCTGCCAGGCATCGGCCACCGCCGCGCCGGCATAGATCCGCACCAGCTCGAAGGTGACGGCGCCGAGGAAGGGCCCGAGCACGCTGCCCGCGCCGCCCAGGATGGCGATGAACACGAGTTCGCCCGAGGCGGTCCAGTAGGCCAGCAGCGGCGTCACGTGCCGCGTCGTCATGGCGATCAGCGCCCCGGCCACGCCGCCCATCAGCGCCGAGAGCACATAGGCCGAGAGCAGCACCTGCCGCGCTGGCACGCCCATGAACTCCAGCCGCGTCTCCCGCGTCTTGATCGCCGACAGCGCCTGGCCCATCGGGCTGGCGAGGTAGAGCCGGGCGAAGAGCGCGAAGCCGATCGCCAGCACCAGGGCCAGGGCGAAGATCGCCCATTCGAAATCCGCCCGCTCCAGCGCCATGCCGGCGAAGCGCGGCAGCTCCACCCGGATGCCGTCCGTGCCCTTGGTGATGGAGTAGAATTTCTCCAGCACCGAATAGATCACCATGCTGAGCGCGAGGTTCAGCATGCCGAAGAAGATCTCGCGGTAGCGGCTGACGAAGAGGCCGATCAGCAGCCCCGAGACGGTGGCGACCGCGGTGCCCGCGATCAGCAGCACCAGCGCCTCCGGCACCGCCGGTGCCAGGAAGGCGACGGCATAGGCGCTGAGACCGATGAAGACGGCATGGCCGAAGCTGACCTGCCCGGCCCGCAGCAGCAGCATGATGCCGATCACCGCGATGCCCTTGGCCAGCGCGATGGTCAGGACGAATTTCAGCCAGGGCGCCAGGATGGCGGCCACCACCATCAGCACCGCGGCGGCGAGGCCGAGCAGCGTCTCGAACCGGCGCATCGCGCTATATCCGCCGCGTCGTCGTGGTGCCGAAGAGCCCCTGCGGGCGCACCAGCAGCACGGCGAGCATGATGATGTAGGGCACCACCACCTCGAGCTCGGGCTCGAAATAGACGGCGATAGACCGGCCCAGGCCGATCATCAGCGCGGTCAGCGCCGCGCCCTCTGTCTGCCCGAGCCCGGCCGTCGCCACCACCGCGAAGCTCAGCACGATGGTCTGCGGCCCGATGCCCGGCACGATCGCGCCGGTGGGGGAGGAGAGGGCGCCGCCGAGGGCGGCGAGGATGGCGCCGAAGGTGAAGGTCAGCAGGAAGACGCGCCGGGCGTCGATGCCCATGGCCGTCGCCGCCTCCCGGTCCGTGGTGACGGCGACGATCACGCGCCCCGTCAGCGTCCGCCGCAGGAACCAGGCGAGGCCGACCAGCACCACCAGCGCGACGCCGGGCAGCACGAAGAGCTGGTAGGCGGTGAAGGGCACCACGTCGCCGGCGAAGGGCACGTCGAAGGTGCCGAGGTAGCGCATGGCGACGTCGTGCTGCACGGGCTGCACGCCCCAGATCAGCTTCTGCACGTCCTCCAGGATCATGAAGAGGGCGAAGGTGACGAGAAGCTGCAGCACCTCCTCCTGCCCGTAGATCCGGCGCAGGATGAAGCGTTCGATCAGCGGGCCGAGGACGACGCCGACCAGCGCCGCGGCGATGAACAGCGCCGGCAGCGACGCCCAGGCCGGCAGGCCGAGCGAGGCGAAGAAGATGCCGACGGAGGCCGCCGCATAGGCGCCGATGGCGTAGAGGCTGCCATGCGCCACGTTGACGATGCGCAGCACCCCGAAGACGAGGTTGAGCCCCACCGCCACCAGGAAGATCAACCCGGCGGAGGCGAGGCCATCGAGCAATGCGAGGCCGAGCAGCCCCGAATTGTCCTGGAACCACTCGGCCATGAAGGGATGCTCAGCCCGCGATCGGCGCCGGCACCTGCCCGAGGATGTCGGGCTTGAGGGACTTCAGCCAGTCCACGCTCTTCATGCCCACGGGCGTCGAGACCATGGCGGCCGGGAAGATCACCATGTCCTTCGGGATGGCGTAGGGCGTCGAATCCACATGGGTGCTGAGGCCGACGATCTGGTCCTCGAGCCCCTGCCCGTCCTCGCGCAGCGTGATGGTCGAGGTCGGGCTGTCGAAGGTCAGGCCGCGGAAGGCGGCGGCCAGTTCGGCGTCGTTCGGCCAGGCCCCGCCCTTCGCCGCCAGCGCCTTGTCATAGGCCGCCTTCAGCGCGTTGAAGGCCTGCACCATGTGATGCACGGGATAGATCACGGGCTCGTTGAAGCGGGCGCGGTAGGCGTCGTTCAGCGCCTTCAGCCGCGCCGGATCCTTCGGGCGCGGATGGTTGTTCCAGTGGTCGCCGCGGGTGCCGATGATGTGCCCGGCCGGGAAGGTGCGGCCCAGGATGGGCAGCGAGGCCTCCGCCACCGGCAGCACGAAGAGCGAGCGCTCGAAGAGCCGCCGCTCCGCCGCCTGGCGCGCCAGGGTGACCAGGTCGCCGCCCCAGTGGCCGGAGAAGATGACGTCGGGCCGCGCCGCCAGCAGGCGGGTGATCTCCGTCGTGTAGTCCGGCGCGCCGAGGCGGGGGAAGAGCTCCGCCACCACGCGCACCCCGGGCTTCAGCGCCTCCATGCCGGCGCGCCACATCTCCCAGGAATCGCGGCCCCAGGCGTAGTCCTGGTTGATCACGGCCATGGTGCGAAAATCGGGCTTGGTCTTCAGCAGGTAGAGCAGCGGCGCCAGCACTTCCGGCGTGGCGAAGCCCTGGCTGCGGAAGGCGAAGGGCTGGGGGCCCTCCTCGAAGATGCGCTGGGTCGCGCAGTCCCAGAGGATGGTGGTCTTCTGCAGGTCCTTCGACAGCGGCGTGCAGGCGAGGCAGGAGCCGGAGGAGATCGAGGCGAGCATCACGTGCACGCCCTCGCTCTGCACGAGGCGGCGGAACTCGCCCACCAGGTGCTCGGTGCCCGGGGCCTCGTCCACGAAATAGGCGCGCAGCCGGACGCCGCCGATGCCGCCCGCCTTGTTGATCTCGTCGATCATCATCTCCGCGGCCTGCTTGCCGGGGACGCCGAAGACGCTGGCCGGGCCGGAGAGGAAGGTGGTGATGCCGATCTTCAGCTCCGCCGGCTTCTGCGCCTGGGCGTTGGCGTCGCTGCCCTGCATCAGCACGGCGCCGGGAACGGCGGCGGCCGCGCCGGCCAGGAGGCCACGGCGGGAGAGGCTGGGCTGGTCGGTCATCGGGCGTCGTCCTCCTGCGCTGCGCCGGTCGTTGCGTGCCGGTCGCCATGCAACCGGCACAATGACCCTGCGACATGCCGGCGTGAAGGGGGCGCTTGCCGGGCTGGCGGTCGCATGGGATGCCGGCCGCGTGAACATCCCCCGCCGCGGCACCACGCACCCGTGAACATCCTCTCGATCCAGTCCTGGGTGGCCTATGGCCATGTCGGCAACGCCGCGGCGATCTTCCCGCTGCAGCGCCTGGGCGCCGAGGTCTGGGCGATCCACACGGTCCAGTTCTCCAACCATCCCGGCCACGGCCAGTTCCGCGGCCAGGTGCTGCCGCCGGCGCTGATCCGCGACTGCGTCGACGGCATGGACGCGATCGGCGTGCTGCCGCGCTGCGACGCGGTGCTGTCCGGCTATGTCGGCGATGCGGAGACGGGGGCGGCGATCCTCGATGCCGCGCGGCGGGTGAAGGCGGCCAATCCCCGCGCGCTCTGGTGCTGCGACCCGGTGATGGGGGATGAGGGGCCGGGCATCTATGTCCGCCCCGGCATCCCGGAATTCGTCCGCGACCAGGCGCTGCCGGCCGCCGACATCGCCACGCCCAACCGCTTCGAGCTGGAATGGCTGACGGGCGGGGAGGCACGCAGCACGGACGCGCTGCGCCGGGCGGTCGCGCGGCTGCAGGCGATGGGCCCGCGCTGCGTGATGGTGACCTCGGTCCGCACGGAGGACACGCCGGCCGACGCCATCGATCTCGTCGCCGCGGAGGATGGCGCGCTCTGGCGCGTGCGGACGCCGCTGCTGCCGGCGAAGGTGAGCGGCGCGGGCGATGCGATCAGCGCGCTCTTCCTGTTCCACCGCGCCGCGACGGGCAGCGCGCGGGCGGCGCTGGAACGCGCGGCCTCCTCCATCCATGGCGTGCTGCGCGCGACGGTCGCGGCAGGGTCGAAGGAGATCCTGAGCGTCGCGGCACAGGCGGAATTCGTCGCGCCCACGCGCCTTTTCGTCGCGGAGCCGTGCTGAGGCGGCAACCGGCACGCGGGATCCGTGTTGAACCGGCACCACCCATCCGGAGCCGTGCCATGACCCGCCTTCTCTCCGCCGCCTTCCTGCTCGCGCTCACCGGCCTCGCCGCCTGCAACACCGTCGAGGGCGCGGGGCGCGACGTCTCCGCCACCGGCCGTGCCGTGACCGGCGCCGCGCAGCAGGCGACGCCGCGCTGACGCAACGACGGGCGGGCGCCGGTTGAATCCGGCTCGCCCTCCCGTCACTCTGGCGCCCCGCGCGGCACGTCGCCCGCGGCACGAGGGGCGGCTTCATGCGACATACCTGGCTGGCGGCGGCGGCCGCGTTCCTGCTTGCCTCCCTGCCCCTGGCTGCGCAGCAATCGGCCGGGCCGACGCTGGCCGCGGTGAAGCAGCGCGACATCCTGGTCTGCGGCACCTCGACCGGCGCGGCCGGCTTCTCGCTGCCCGACAGCCGCGGCGAGTACCGCGGCATCGACAACGACCTGTGCCGCGCCATCGCGGCCGCCACGCTCGGCGACGCCGCCAAGATCCGCTGGGTGCCGCTGACCACCCAGGCGCGGCTGCCGGCGCTGCAATCCGGCCAGATCGACGTGCTGATCCGCACCGTCACCTGGACGCAGGGGCGAGATACGGCGAACGGCCTGAACTTCACCATGATCAACTTCTACGACGGGCAGGGCTTC
>JAIYAI010000599.1 GCA_027489135.1 Acetobacteraceae bacterium | reverse complement strand
GATGCCGAGCTCGGCGAGGACCGCGTGGCAGGTCTCCTTCATGATCTTCGCGCGGGAGTCGAAGTTCTGGTAGACCCGGTGGCCGAAGCCCATGAGCTTGGTGTGGGAGTTCTTGTCCTTCACCTCGCTGATGAAGGCCGGGATGTTCTTCGGATGCCCGATCTCGCCGAGCATCTTCAGCACTGCCTCGTTGGCGCCGCCATGCGCCGGGCCCCACAGCGCCGCGATGCCGGCGGCGACGCAGGCGAAGGGATTGGCACCGGTCGAGCCGGCGAGGCGCACGGTCGAGGTCGAGGCGTTCTGCTCGTGGTCGGCGTGCAGGACCAGGATGCGGTCCATCGCGCGCGACAGGATCGGGTTGTTGACGTAGGGCTCCGCCGGCACGGCGTTGAGCATGTAGAGGAAGTTCTCCGCGTAGCTCAGGTCGTTGCGCGGATACATGAAGGGCTGGCCGAGCGCGTATTTGTAGGCCCAGGCGGCGATGGTCGGCACCTTCGCGATCAGCCGGAAGGCCGCGATCTCGCGCTGCCGCGGGTCGTTGATGTCGAGATTGTCGTGGTAGAAGGCGGCGAGCGCGCCGACCACGCCGCAGAGCACCGCCATCGGGTGCGCGTCGCGGCGGAAGCCGTCGAAGAAGCGGCGCAGCTGCTCGTGCAGCATGGTGTGGTAGGTGACGCCCTTGCGGAAGGTCTCCAGCTCCGCGGGGTTCGGCAGGTCGCCGTACATCAGCAGATAGCAGACCTCGATGAAGTCCGAATGCTCGGCGAGCTGCTCGATCGGGTAGCCGCGGTACATCAGGACGCCTGCATCGCCGTCGATGGAGGTGATCTTGCTCTCGGTGCTGGCGGTCTCGCCATAGCCGGGATCGAAGGTGAAGACGCCGAGCTCGTTGTAGAGCTTGCGGATGTCGACCACGTCAGGCCCCACCGTGCCGGACAGCACCGGCAGCGTCGTGCTGCGGTTCGACCCGTTCAGGGTGAAAGTGACGCCCGGCTTCGCCGTGGTGCTCATGGCGCGGTTCCTCGAAGGTATGGGCCTGGATGGCCTGATGCGGCGCCGCGGCCGTGCGGCACCGGCATGGTGCACCGCACGATATCGACGGGCGCCAGGGCTTGGCAACGCGGCTTCGGCAAAAAAGCGCGGGCTGAGACATGCGCGTGCCGATCCGGTGGCCGCGGCATCGCCGATCCTAGGTCCAAGGTTGCACTTGCAGGCACGACGCAACCCTGGGTGTCAGCCGCCAGGCGTCACGCATCGAGCCGCGGCGTTCAGAAGCCGCGGCGCATCTGCTCCACGTCGGACGCCGTGGCCCAGAGACCGCGCCGGCTGTCCCGGGCCATCGCTTCCAGCGACTGCAGCGCCGCGGCGCCGGCACCGGCGAGGACGAAGCCGTCCGCGACGAGGGACGCGTTGAGGTCGGCGCCCCCGGCCCGGCACAGCGCGAGCGGCCGTCCCACGCCGTCGCGCGTCTGGATGCGGCATTGCACGTCGCGCCCGGCGATCAACCGGGCCAGCGCCGCCGCGGCCGCCGCTCCGCAGTCATAGTCGCGCCCGGCGACGTCGTGACAGACCTGCCCCCGGCTCGGCGCGCGGACACCGGCCAGGCGGACCACCTGCCCGCCGAGCGCGAGGGTCTCCCCGTCCACCACCCGGACATCGGCATTGGCAGCCCGCACCTCTTCCCCACGCGCGGAGGAGCCGAAGATGTCGCTGGGCAGCGCGACGGCGAGCCCGACGACCGTGCCAGCGCCGATCGCGCCGGCAAGCAGCCGACCCCAGCGACGGGGATGATAGGAGGGCGTGAAGATGCGGCGGACGCGCATGCCGCGACCCCTAACCCGGCCCGGCGCCCCCCCGCAACCCGGCTTCATGAAGAATTTCTGCTTGCATTTTCAGTAGCTTAGACATCGCTCCAGAAAGTCTTCGTAACCATCAGATTTTCCCAGGCTTCGAGTCCCTTGCGCCGCGCACCCCCAAGCCGGGCCGCGGCGAAACCCTCGACGGCGCCCACCGCCCAGGCGGGCACGGTGCTGCCCAGGCCCGCGACGATGCCACGCGCCACGGCGACATCGTTGGCGAGACCGAGTTCCTCCTGCAGGTCCGCCAGACGCGACAGGAAGCGACGCTGCGCCTTGCCGTGCCAGAGCGGCGCGAAGAGTTCCGCCGCATAGCGCAGGCGCTTGCCGGTCAGGCGCAGCTCGTGCAGGCCTTCCTCGTCGAGGTGATGGATCGTCTCGCCCTCGGCGCAGAGCCTGTGCCAACGCTTGTCGAGGAGACGCGCGCCGAAGGCCCGGATCGGCTCGGCCAGCGTTTCCGCCCTGTCGGGGTGGTCCGCCGCAGCGGCCTGCCAGGGTTTCTCGACCAGCAACGCGATGCCATCGAGCACCAGTCTGCGAAACCCGGGCGCGGCGAGGCGTGCGTGCAGCGTCGCATAGGCCGCGGCACGCCGGGCCTCGATGCTGCGGATCAGGTGGGCGATCCGACGCTCGCCCGGCAGCGCCTGCTGCACGCGCTGCCCGATGCCGAGCAGGAAGACGTCGAGGTCGCGCGCGGTGCCAAGATCGCGCGCGAGATCCTTGAGGCCCTCGTCGAGCGCCGTGAGCTCCGGGCATTTCGCGGCCGGGGCGAAGGCCTTCAGCACGGATCGCAGGCGGCGCAGCGCGACACGCGCCTGGTGCACGCCCTCCGGCCCAGCCTCCACGCGGCAGAGCGGCGCATGGTACAGCAGGCATTCCAGCAGATGGCCGGTCGCGGCGACCAGCGCGTCCTCGACGGTTTCCGCCTTGCCGAGGTCAGGCGCGCCGCGTCGCCGCGGACGCACCTTTTCGCCGCGGGCCAGCGCACGGCCCTCCTCCGCCAGGGCGGCGGCCGCAGGCACGATGGGCAGGTCCGAGGCGAGCCGTCGGGCCAGCGCCAGCACCTCCGCCGCGGTCCCCGCGATCACCAGCCGCGCCACGGGCCGTTCGGCTGCCACCGCACGGAGCTTACCGACGAGCAGGTCGAGCAGCAGCGGGGCTTCCGCCGTACCGAGCGCGATCTGCGTCAGCCGGCCGCTGAAGGCGGCGACGGGCACTGCGCCGCTGACCTGCAGCGCCTCCTCCTCGGGCCGTTCGGCGGGCGGGGTGCCGGGCAGCCAGGGCGCGTCAGGCACGCCGAAGAGCAGCAGGTGGCGTGCTGCGCCGCGCCGCGCCGTCTCCAGCGCCACGCCGCGCTCGGCGAGCGCGCCATCCGGCGTATCGTGCCAGATCAAGTCCGTCGCCGTGCTGCGGGCCCGGCGTCCGGCGCGCGCGCCGGAGACCGTCGCGTGGCGGGTCACCCGGGCGGCAGCATCCGGTTCGAGCACGAACTCAAGGCGAAACGCGGCCTCGGGCTCGGCCGCCGGCTTCGTGGCCTGCGGCGTCATCGCCGCGTCCTCCAGGCACGCTCCGGCCTCGGCGGTGGGCTTCAGCTCTTCACCTCCTCGGCCGCGGCGAGATCCCTCGGCACCAGGAACCGCACCAGGCGTCCGCCCCCGGGCTCCAGCATCCGCCAGGGTACGGCGACCGCGAATTCCGCGAGGGCTCCGGTCGGATAGCCCTCGGCCAGGCGCTGCGCATCCTCCGGCGCCGGCTGCCTGGCCTCCCCGGCGAGCGCCAGGGCGAGGTCGTGCAGACCCGGGTTGTGGCCGATGATCATCACGCTCCGCGCCGTTTCCGGCGCCTCCCGCAGCAGGTCGAGCAGCGACGGCCAGGGGGCGAGGTAGATCGCGTCCATGGGCTCGATCAGCGTGCCCGTCTCGAAGGCGGGGCGGACGAGTTCCAGGGTCTGCAGCGTGCGGCGGGAGGAGGAGACCAGCACCACATCCGGGCTCAGGCCGAGCTCACGGATCGCCTGTGCCATGGCGGCACCGGCCCGGCGCCCCCGCGGATTGAGCGGACGCGCATGGTCGGGGAGGCTCGGGTCGTCCCAGGAGGACTTGGCGTGCCGCAACAACAGGAGCTGGCGCATCGGCCCGAGTATGGCAGGGCCGCGCCCGGCTGTCGCGCCCTGTCCCGCAACCATCATGCAACCCCTTTCCGGGGGCGGGACCAGCCCCATCTGGCGGTCTGGACCAGGTGAGGGCCGGATGACGGTCTGGCGGGCGGGCGATGCGTGCGTGCGCCGTGGCTGCGCCCGGGAAGCCGGGGCGGCGCGTTTCGGCTATAGCGGCGCCATGCACATGCCGATCTCCCGCCGCGCCGCGCTCGGCGCCCCCGCCATCCTGCTTGCCGGAGCCGCGCAGGCCGCGCTGCCCGGACCCTATGCGTTCAGGATCGTCCGGGAGGGCCGGGAGATCGGCACGC
Source organism: Acetobacteraceae bacterium (assembly GCA_027489135.1). Lineage (GTDB taxonomy): Bacteria > Pseudomonadota > Alphaproteobacteria > Acetobacterales > Acetobacteraceae > JAIEOP01. The sequence continues at coordinate 1,391 of JAIYAI010000599.1, read as the reverse complement.
ACCGCGTGACCTTCACCGATCGCGGCGGCGGGCAATGGGCCGCCGACACGGCGGTCGACATCACCGTGCGCCTCGCCGGCATCACGGTGTTCCGCTTCACCCATCGCTTCCAGGAGGTCTGGGCGGGCACCCGGCTGGTCGGCGTCGCATCCCGCCGCGACCGCAACGGCACGGTGACGGAGATGCGGGCCGAGGCCGCGGGCGGCGGCATCGTCGTGACGGGGCCGGAGGGACGCATCACCCTGCCGGCCGAGGCGGCGCCGCTGACCTGGTGGGACGTGACGCGGATCGAGGAGCGGCGGCCGCTCTTCGACAACGCGGAAGGCAAGCGGCTGAGTCTGAACTGGACCCGCACGGCGCTGCCCGGCGGTGGTCGTCGCTGGGCCTGCACCGGTGACCGCGACGCCGCCGGCGACTGGGCCGCGGACGGCACCTGGACGGGCTGGACCACGAAGGGCGATGACGGGTCCGTCGTCGTCTACCAGAGGGCATGACGGGAGGGCCGCGTCCATCTGGCGGTCCGACGGGGGGCGCGCTGCGCATCATCCTGGGTGATCAGGTGTCGCGGGACCTGTCGGCGCTGGCCGATCTCGACCCGGCGCGGGACGTGGTGCTGCTGGCCGAGGTGATGGGGGAATGCACCTATGTGCGCCACCATCCGCAGAAGATCGTCCTGGTGCTCTCGGCCATGCGGCATTTCGCCCGGGCGCTGGCGGCGCGCGGCGTCACCGTGGACTACGTTGCGCTGGATGATCCCGCGAACACCGGCACGCTTTCCGGCGAGGTCGCGCGCGCCGTGGCACGGCACCGTCCCGCGCGGATCGTGGCGACCCATCCCGGCGAATGGCGCGTGCTGCAGGCGATGGAGAGCTGGGAGGCCGCGACGGGTCTCCCCGTCGAGATCCGCGACGACGACCGCTTCCTCTGCGACCTCGGCTGGTTCCGTCGCTGGGCGCAAGGCAAGACGCAGCTCCGGATGGAGTTCTTCTACCGGGAGATGCGCCGGCAGTCCGGGCTGCTGATGGAGGGCGCGGAGCCCGCCGGCGGCGCCTGGAATTTCGACGCCGAGAACCGCAAGGCGCTGCCGAAGGGGCTGGTCCCGCCGGCCGCGAAGCGCTTCCCGCCGAACGACATCACGCGCGAGGTCATGGCCCTCGTCGCCACGCGCTTCGCCGACCACTTCGGCAGCGCGGCGGGCTTCGCCTGGCCCGTCACGGCAAAGGACGCCCGCGCCGCGCTCGATGACTTCATCACGCATCGCCTGGCGCAGTTCGGCGACTACCAGGACGCCATGGCGACCGGGGAGCCGATGCTCTTCCACGCGCTCGTCTCGACCAGCCTCAACATCGGCCTGCTGTCGCCCCGAGAATGCTGCGAGGCCGCCGAGGAAG
>JAIYAI010000486.1 GCA_027489135.1 Acetobacteraceae bacterium | reverse complement strand
GATGCCGCGCTCATTCTCGTTCAGGCGGCGCATGGTGCCGCTGCCGATGATGGTGAGCAGGCTGTCGGTGATGTGGTGGGTCAGGCTGATATGGCTCTGCACCTCGAAGAACTTCTTGGCCTGGATGGTTGGCAGCGGGTTCTCCTGCCCGTCCACCGTGCCGTTCTGCAGCGCGAGGTAGACCTCGGCGAAAGCGATCGGCGTGGCGTTGGCGCCGACCGCCTTGGCGAACATCAGGAAGGACGGCGCCTGGGGGACGCGCAGCTTGAGGCCGCGCATGTCGCCGGGCGTCACGATGGAGCGGTTCGCCGTGCACATGCGGTCGCCGTAGTAGGTCAGCGCCAGGGCATGGTGTCCGGTCTGCCGGTCGTAGCCGGCGACCAGTTCCTTGTGCAGGTCGGACTTCTTGTAGGCCAGGAAGTGGTTGTAGTCGCGCAGCGCATAGGGCGCGTGGCTGATCGCCATCGGCTTGAAGCTGGCGCCGGCGAAGGCGACACCGGTGTAGATGATGTCGACCGTGCCCAGCGTCAGGCCCTGGTTGATCGCCGGCTCGTTGCCGAGGGCGGAGGCGGCGAAGACCTCGATGTTCCACCGGCCGTTCGTCTTCGCGGCGATCTCCCGCGCCGCCCAGAGCGCCTCCGTATGGTAGGGCTCGTTCACCTCGTAGACATGCGCCCAGCGCAGGCGCGTGCCCTGGGCGGCGGCGGGACGGGCGAGGGCGGGCGCGGCGAGCAGCGCGGCGCCGCCAAGACCAAGGGCACGACGGTTCAGCAAGGACGTTCTCCCGGGACGCAGGTTCGGCGGCAGCATGCCGACCCACCGGACGGTTACGCAAGTCGGGCTGCCGCGGCGTATCCCGGTTGACGGAACGCCGCGCGCCGCCTCTTGATGACGCCCCGCCGGGAGGGCCGACGCATGGATCCGCTGATCGACCACATCGTCATCGACGTGCGCGACCGCATGGAGGAGGGGGCGCGACGCTACCGCGCGCTCGGCTTCACGCTGACGCCACTCGGCAAGCACAGCCTGGGCTCCGCCAACCACCTGGCGATCCTCGGGCGGGACTACCTGGAGCTGCTGGGCACCGACGTGCCCGGCGGCGCGCTGCGTCCCGACCTCGCAGGCTTCCCCGTGGGGCTGAACGGCCTCGTCTTCCTCGCCCGCGAATCGGACCAGCTGCAGGCGCGACAGCAGGCGCGCGGCGTCCCCGTGCAGGGTGTGCTGAACTTCTTCCGCCCCGTCGTCTATCCGGACGGCTCGAAGGCGGATGCGCGCTTCAACGTCGTCCGCCTCGACATCGCGGCGGCCTTCGACGGCCGCACCTACTGGTGCGAGCACCTGACGCCGGAGCAGGTCTGGCGCCCCGAATGGCAGGACCATGCGAACGGCGCGACCGGTGTCGCCCGCATCGTCATCGCCGTGCGCGACCCGGCGCGACAGGTCGCGCTCTTCACCCGCATCTTCGGCCCCGCCTTCCTGTCCGAGGGGCCGGAGGGCCGGCGCATCCTGAAGGCCGGGGAATGCGCGGTGGAGTTCGTCCCCCACGCCGCGGCGCAGGCCGAACTCGGCGCGGCGGCGCCCGATCCGGCCGGCCGCGGCGACCACATGGCGCTGCTCGGCCTGAAGGTGAAGGACCTTGCCGCGACCGAGGCCGTGCTGCGGGCGAACGGCGTCGCCTTCGCGTCGCTGCCTGGCCGGCTGCGCGTGCCGGCGGCCGAAGCCATGAACGCCTGCATCGACTTCATGGCCTGAGCCGGGAGGGCCCGACCCCTGACGGCCTGAACCCGCGCGGGATCAGGCGAAGGCGAAGTCCTCGATCCCGAGATTCGGCTTCAGCACGCCCTCCAGGCGGACCGACTGGTCGCCGCAGCGCAGCACGGTGTCCGCCCCCACCTGCTCCGCGCCGGCCAGCATCGCCAGCACCTGGTCGCTGCCGAGATCGGGGACGGAGAGGCGGTCCGGCTTCGGCGTCGGCACCGGTGCGAACAGCGTCCCGATCAGCAAGGTCGTCGATGACGGCACGCTGGCCGGGCACGCTGCTTTCGAAGCGCAGCGCGTCCAGCCCCTCCCACTCGACGCCGGCGAAGCTGACGCGCTGCGTCGCCTGGGTCCCGCCGGTCGGCGTGATGGTGCGGCTGGCGACGTCCACGTCGCCGCGCACGCCGGTGACGGTGATGCTGGCGGCGAGGCTCAGGAAGCCGACACCGAAACCAAACCACTGCGCCATGGCACGGTGCGAGGACCGCCTGGACTCGGCCGTGGTCAAGGGCGCGGCATCGCCGTCTGCCCCAGCACCCATCCCTCCCAGCGCCGGATCCAAGGATCTTCGGGCACGAAGTCGGGGCGCGCGCCATCGATCACGCCGATCAGCCCGAGCAGCCCCACCACGCTGTCGAAGCGGTCCTCGCCCGCCGCGTCCGCGCCGAAGCCGTCGTTCAGCATGTCGGCGAGCGCCGCTGAGGGCAGGACGCGGCGCGCCGCCATCGCTGCCCGCAGCGCATCCGCCACTGCCTGCCGCGGCGCCTGCGCCCGCTTGCTCCCCGCCAGCCTCAGCCCGCAATGCCGCAGCGCCTCCGCCGGATAGACCTCCGCCAGCACGGCCTGCCCCGGCGCCAGCAGGCCGCGCAGCGCACCCGCGAAGGGCCAGAGGCGGATCGGTGCATCGGCCGCCAGGGCGGGCACGATCCAGTCCCGCCAAGCCGCGATCGCCGCCTTGCCGGACTGGTTGGCGCCCAGGGTCCAGAAGAGTGGCGCACCGGCGGGGCGCTCGGTGGTCGCGCGGTCGCACCAGCGCGACAGGCCCATCGGGCCCGGCAGCCCGAGCGCGGCCGCATGCGCCGCCCGCGTCATGCCCTTCACGCCGCGCGCCGGGTAGAAGGGGCGATCCCGCGACACCGTGGCGAGCCCCTCGTTCACCGCGAAGAAGCCTGGACGTGCGGCGAGGCCGCGCAGGAAGGCGGGGAAGTCCGGCTCCACGCAGCCTACAGCGTAGTCGCGCGGCAGTCCGAGCGGCAGGTCGAGGCCGAGCGCGACCGGCGCGCCTTCTGCCAGGAGCGACGCCAGGCGCGCCGCCGGATCGCCGACCGGCACGCAGGCTTCGGCACGCCAGGTGTCGCCGATGCGACGCGCGATCGTGATCCACCGCTTCGCCGGTGCGATCGACCAGTCCGCATGCGCCGCGATCATGGACAGGGGCCCCCGCCGCCGTGCCATGCTGCGCCCGGAGGGCAGGGAGTGGCACGATGGATGCGATGACCGGAGGGGCGCCCGATCACGCGGCGCCCGCGCGCTTCGTCCCGGGCGGCGCCTATGGGCGGCTGGCGAAGTGGCTGCACTGGATCACAGCCGTGCTGATGCTGGTCGCGCTGCCCTTCGGCTTCGTGATCCAGCACGTCAAGGACAGCGACAAGATGGTGTTCTACGCCATCCACGAGTCTGTTGGGTTGACGATCTTCCTCGTGGTGCTGCTGCGCCTGGCCTGGCGGCGGATCAGCCCGCCGCCGCCGCTCGATGCCCGCCTGCCGAGGCCGCTGCGCGTGGCAGCCACCGCGGTGCACCATGCTCTCTACGCGCTGCTGCTGATCCAGCCGCTGCTGGGCTTCTTCATGACCAACGCGTTCGGCTTCCCGCTGCAGGGGCAGACCGCCTATCTCGGGTTCATCGACCTGCCGAAATTCATGGAGGCTGTCCCCTGGCTCGGCAATGCGCTCGGGGTGCTGCATCGAATCGGTGGCTGGGCGATCCTGGTCTTGCTGGTGCTGCACATCGGCGGCGCCGTCTGGCATCAGGCGATCCGGCGCGACGATACGCTGCTCCGGATGGTGTGAGCTGCGGCCATGGGCCGGGCCGCTCGGACCATCGCTTGCGCGCGTCGCGCCGATGGCGGCGGATAGCCGTCGCTACAGCGGCTTCTGCGCCTTCTCCAGGAGGCGGGAGAAGAATCCCGGCTTCTTCGCGGGTTCCGCCGCCCGGGTACGCTCGGCGACGGCCTTCGCCTCGGCGGCGCGCTCGGCGGCCGCTTCCTTCTCTTTCAGGGAAAGCCATTTCTCAAGGCTCAGCCCAGCCTTGGCGGCCCGCTTCGCCTCGTAGGCGCGCTGGCCCTCGCTCATCTTCCGATCCGTGTCGGCCATGACCCTGGTCCCGTTGCCGGCCGCCCCACCCGGCCCCATGGCCGGCCCGGGACGCGCCGGTCCAGGCGCCGCACATGGCCGATGCCACCGCCCGCGGCAAGCCGAGGGCGCTGGCACGCGGCGAAATGACGCCGCGGATACGGTTTTCGGCCCGAAAGGGCTTGCCTTCGTCCGTTCTGATGGACAGTGTGCAGCCACGTGCCGCCCCAGGCTGGAGGGGGGCGGTTCGCGCCGGACGCCCGCGCCCACGGTCCTCCGAGTCAGGGCCGGGGGGCGCCGGGTGCCGGCAGGCGCCGGTCCGCCGGCCGCATCGCCCACGGGGTTCCCCTCGGGATTCATGGACGCACGCGTCAAATCGGGCATCTGGGTCAGCATGGCGCTGCGGCTCGGCGATATCGCCGGGCGGCCCGGTGTCGTGCTGCGGAAAGGCGATCCCGACTCCGGCGGGATCCTCTGTGTCCTGCGGGGTCGCGACGGTCTGGTCGTCCTCAGCCAGGTGCGCGATGCCGAGGGCCGGGCCGCCTGGATGCGCGGCACTGGCGCCGCCCCGGTGGAGCAGGAGGCGGCGGACGCCTATGTCGATCGCCAGGTCCGCTATGATCCCGACCTCTGGGTGATCGAGTTCGAAGCGCCGGATCTCGTGCCTCCCTTCGAAGGCCGGATCCTTGCCTGATCACGGCCAGCGAGGGCCGGAACCATCCGCCGTCATCACCGGCCACCCGGTTCCTTGACGGCGCCCGCCGGCCATACTGGAAGCATGCGCGTCGCGCCGAAGGCGCGCCCTGCACCGCGCGCCCAAGGGGCCCTGAACGCATTGATGCTCATGGCCTTTGGCCTTTGACGCCGAGGGTCAGTTCCTCGTCCGGTGCCCGTCATCCGGCGCCGGTTGTCAGCCTGTCGGCGGTGGTTGCCGCGCCTGCTTGTGCGGCACGCCAGGCGGTCGATTTGGCGACATGGCGCGGCAGGGCGAACCATCCCTTCACGCGGATGAGGCTGGCGGTGGGTCGCGGCATCGTGACCCGCACTGACGCGCCCGTGAGGTGATTTCGCGAGCAGGTGTGCCTTCATGAGAGATGTCGCGAGCATGACAGCACGGTGCGCTGGCATGCCAATCGCCTCACGCTCGCTGAAAGCCGGAGATCGCATGCCCAATCCTCGCCCCATCCTCATCGTGGACGACGACCCCGCGTTGCGGGCCACCCTGGCGGAGCAGATTGCCGAGGACGGCGATTTCACGGCTGATCAGGCCGACTCCGCGCGGGAAGCCGAAGCCAGGCTGGCCAGCGCGGAATCGCGCTACGACGCCATTCTGCTCGACATCGGACTGCCCGACGGGG
>JAIYAI010000011.1 GCA_027489135.1 Acetobacteraceae bacterium | reverse complement strand
TTCTCGTGCCCGTACTTGGCGCGGCCGGCCTTGCCCATGGCCTGCTCCATCGCCTCCAGCACCTCCTCCCGCTCGATCATCTTCTCGCGGGCGACGGCGTCGGCGACCTGCAGCAGCTCGGGGCGCGCGATGGCGATATCGAGGGCCATGCGTCAGTTCCTCCTGCGGTGGGGCGCGCGCGCGGGCTTCTTCGCCGCGGGCGCGGGATCGTCTTCGGGGGGCACGTCGTCCGCCGGCGGCGGATGCAGCGCGGCGCTGGCGGCGATGAGTTCGTCGGTGAGCACGAGCTTGGCGCGGCGGATGTTGCCGCGAGGCAGGATCACGTCGCCGCCCTCGGTCAGGCGCATCCGCGCGGCCTCGGCATCGGCGCCGAGGATGATGCCGCGGAAGCGCTTGCGCCCTTCCATCGGCACCGAGAGCTCGGCGGTGGCGACATGGCCGGCGTAGCGGTTCCAGTCCTTGGTGCGGGTCAGCGGGCGGTCGATGCCGGCCGACGACACCTCCAGCATCCATTCGCCGCGGATCGGGTCCTCGACGTCGAGCACGGCGCCGACGGCATGGCTGATCGCCTCGCAGTCATGCACCGTGAAGGCGGCGTCGTCGGCGCGGTCGGCCATGATCTGCACCACGGGCCGCTCCTTGCCGCTGACCTGCACGCGGACGAGCTCGTAGCCCATGTGCTCGATGGTCGGCGCGATCGCGTCGGCGATGCGCGCCTCGAGCCCCTCGTGCTGGGGACGCTCGACGGGTGATGCGGGTGCGGGTGCTGGCGGCTCGGTGGCGGACACGGGATCGGGGCCCAGAGAACACCCGCTACAAAACACGAAGGGGCGGCCCGTGAAGGCCACCCCCGCTCGCAACGGATGGTGATTGTTGCCGAGATTATATGGGGCCGGGCCGGGCCCGGCAAGCGGTTCCGCACGGGGCGCTCAGGTGACCACGAGGTCGCCCGCCCCGAGAAGCGCCCCGCCGCTCTGCACCGTGATCTCCTCCGGCGCATGGCCGTCCGAGGTGATGCGGTAGAGGCTGCCGCCCAGCGAGGTCAGCGTCACGCCTGGTCCGTAGCCGCGCAGTTCGAGCATGTCGCCCCCGGCGGCGCCGGCGCCGGCGAAATCGCCGATCCGGTCACCACCGGCCTGGCCCTGCCGCAGCAGAAAGACGTCGTCGCCCACCCCGCCCGTCAGGCTGTCCGCCCCGCCCGCGCCATCGAGCGTATCGGCACCGTTGCCGCCCGCCACGGTGTCCGCCGCGCCTGCCGCGACGAGCAGGTCGGCGCCCGCCGACCCCGTCAGACCCACCTCGTCCGTCGCCACCTTTCCGGTAAGGTCGTAAGTGCCGGCCGAGGCGGCGACTAGGCGCACGAGCGTGCTGGTGCCGTCCACCTCCGCGAAGCCGGCAAGCTGCGCCGCCGTCAGGGTCACCGGCGTGCTCTGGTTGGTCAGGAGCCGCTCGAAGCCGGTGATGGTCGCGGCGGATATGTCGGCCGTGCTGTCGATGCGCAGCGTATCCGTGCCCTTGCCGCCGTCGAGCACCTCGCCAGCCGCGGCCTCCGTGCCTGCCATCCGCACGATGTCGTCGCCCTTGCCGCCCGCGACGCTGTCCGCCCCGGCCCCGGCCTGAATATCGTCGGCCCGCTTGCTGCCGAGCACCGTATCCGCCCCGGCGCTGCCGATGAAGCGCACGTCGGGCCCGAGAAGGACCTTGGACAGTGCGAACGTGGCGGCGGCGGCGCCGGTGACCTCGACAAAGCCGACGCCGACATTCTCGACTCGCTCGAGCGAGGCAAGCTGGGCGGCGGTGAGGAAGACCCGTCCGCCGGTCTGCAGCACCTCGATGCCCTCGAAGCTCGCCGCGGGTGCAAGATCCGCGAGGTGGGCGGCGACAACGGTGTCGCTGCCGGCGCCGCCGGAGATGGTCTCACCGAGACCGACATCGAAACGCCCGATGCGGATCACGTCGGCGCCGTCCCGCGCCTGGATGCGGTCGGCGCCCGCGCCCGCGGTGATGTCGTCCGCGCCATCGCGCCCCGTGATGCTGTCACCGCCCGCGCTGCCGAGGAAGCGGATGCCGGCGGCGACAGCGGCGAGGTCGAACCGGCCGGCAGCGGAGGCCCCGACGGCGCCGACGCCCTCGATCGCCTCGAAGCCGGCGAACTGCTTCGCCGTCAGCAGCGCCACACCGCCGTTCCCGCCGGCGCTGGTGATCAACATCCGCTCCAGGCCGAGCAGCTTCGCCGCTCCGAAATCGTTGGGGCCGCCGACGCGCAGCGTATCGGTCCCCGTGCCGCCGTCGATCCGCTCTCCGACCCCGACATCGCCGATCACCACCGCAAGGAGGTCATCGCCCGCCCCGGCATCGATCCTGTCCGTGCCCTTGCCACCGCTGATGGTGTCGTCGCCATCGAAGCCGCTGATGGTGTCAGGATCGATCGTGCCAGACAGTGAATCGGCGCCTTCAGTACCGTTGATGATCGCCATGATTGCCTCCCGATGGCCGGAGGCATGCTATCCATATATTTTCATGCGATTGCATGTTATTCGCGCCGCATCGCTTCACGATCGACGGAACTGCCGCGCCGGCGCACCGACTCCGCCAGGCTTGGTCGGGCCGCCGCCGACCTCCTGCCGGCCTATCGCCGGACCGCCACCCAATAGAAGGGCTGCCGCCCCTCGCGCAGCGCCTTCTGCTCGTAGCGCGTCGGTGGCCAGCCCTCGGGCCGCAGGCTCGCCGGCGCGCCCAGGGCGAACAGATCCGTCCCGCGGAACACCTCCGCCACCCAGGCCTGGTAGGTCGGGTCGTCGCTCGCCAGCCGCCATTCCGCGCCAGGCTTCAGGACGCGCGCCACCAGCCCCAGCAGCGCCGGATGCACGAAGCGCCGCTTGGCGTGCCGGGCCTTCGGCCAGGGATCGGGGAACATCAGGTAGAGCCGATCGAGCGATGCCTCCGGCAGCGCCGCCAGCAGGCGCCGGGCATCCTCGGGCCAGAGGCGCAGGTTCGCCGGCAGCGGTGCATCCGCCTCGCCGCCCTCCGGCACCAGCCGCGCGAGCAGGGAGCAGAGTCCGTTCTCGAACACCTCGGAGGCGATCAGCCCGACCTCCGGATTGGCCTCCCGCAGCGCCAGCGCGTGCTCGCCGCCGCCGAAGCCGACCTCGAGCCAGACCTGCCGCACCGGGGCGGCGAAGGCGGCGCGGGGATCGGCCGCGGACTCGGCGGAGAGGCGCAGGCGCGGCAGGGTCTCGCTCAGCAGGCGTTCCTGCCGCGGCCGCAGCGGATGGCCGCGGCGGCGGCCATAGAGGCGGTCCGGCACGCCCGCGGCGGGCGGCGCCGGGCGGGCGGCAGGCGTCTGGGGATCATCGGTCTCGGTCACCCGCGGCGTGTAGCGCCTGATCCGTCGGGGCGAAATCGCGCCGCCGCGCGCCGGCTCAGCTGCAAAGGCGGGCGAGGGTCGCGGTGAGTTCATCCGGGTCGTAGGGCTTCGCCAGCACCGGCACCGTCTCGTGCCCCGCCGGCAGGCCACTCGCGCCATAGCCGGTCGCCACGACGAAGGGCACGCCGCGCGCGACCAGGGCATCCGCCACGGGGCTCGAGGGCTCGCCCGCCAGGTTCAGGTCCAGCACCGCCACGTCCGGCGCCGCGTCACGCTCCAGCAGCGCCAGCGCCTCCGCCACGGTGGCGACCGGCCCCAGGACCACGGCACCGGCATCGAGCAGCGCGTCCTCCACCAGCATCGCCACCAGCGCCTCATCCTCGACGACCAGGATGCGCTTGCCCTGAAGAACACTCACGAGGCCACCTCCCGAGCCCGGAGCCCGCCTGACGTCATCATGTCGTAACTCCGTTCCCGACCGGCTCGAAGCCGATCCTCGCCTGAAACCCATCCGCTGGATAGTCGAGCACAATGTGCGATCCCGGCCCGAGTTCCGCGGCGAGGCCATGCCGGAGCAGGCGCGTGCCGAATCCGCTGCCCTCTGGAGGCGTCACCGTCGGGCCGCCGGACTCCACCCAAAGCGCCTCGACGGCACCGTCGGCGCCGTAGGTCCAGGTGAGCGATACCCGCCCCTCGGCCACGCGCAACGCGCCATGCTTCGTCGCATTGGTCGCCAACTCGTGCAGCGCCATCGCCAGCCCGAGCGCCTGGCGGGGCGCGAGCCACACGGCCGGGCCTGCAACACGGATGCGGGCCGCGCCGGCGGGTTCGTCGCGCCAGGGCGCGAGCGCGCCGGCGGCCACATCCTGCAAGCTGGCACCGCGCCAGGTGCTGGCGGTGAGCAAGTCATGCCCGCGCGCCAGGGCGAGCAGGCGCGCCTGGAAGTCGGCGACGAAGCGCGCTTCGCGATGCCTGGCATCGGTCGCGCCCGTGGCGGCCCCCTCTGCCACCGCGGCGTCGCCCTGCGGCGCCCGCCCGGCGCGGCGCGCGCTCCGCTCGGTCTGCCGCGCCAGGGCGAGCACCGTGGCGAGCGTGTTCTTCACCCGGTGGTTCAACTCGGCGATCAGCAGGCTCTGCCGGTCCGTGGCCTCGCGCCGGCGGGTGATGTTGCGGGCAACGCCGCCGATCTGCCGCACCTCCGCCTTCGCCTCGCCGATCGCGAAGCTGATCAGCCGCACCCAGCAGGGCTGGCCATCGGCCCGCGCCAGCCGCAGCTCCACATCGACCGGCTCCCCCGCGAGGATCGCCGACTCGACCCGCGCGGCCTCGGCCGGCGCGAAGCCGCGGGTGAGGTCGGCGAGCCGCCCCGTCCCGGGCTCCGGCGGCGGCGCGCCCCAGATCGTCTCGTAGGCCGGGCCGAGATAGGCGAGCCGATCGCTGCCGGGCTCCAGCATCCAGACGACGTCGGGGCTCGCCTCCGCGAAGCCGCGGAAGCGCTCCTCGCTGGCCTGCAGGGCCGCCGCGGCCGCGCGTTCCGCCTCGATATCGGCCAGTGCGGCGACCACCCCGGTCACCCTCCCGGCGGCGTCGCGGATCGGTGCGGCGAGGATGCGGATCCAGACCAGGCGGCCGTCGCCGCGCTGGAAGCGGTACTCGTCGCTCACCCCCTCCTCGCCGCGCATGGCCCGGGCGACGGCCCGCGCCTCCATCGGCACGGGCCTGCCCGCCGCGTCGAAGGCGGGAACCCGGGCGTGCCCCGGCACCGCGGGCTCCGGCAGCGCGGCGAGGCCGAGCATCTCGTAGAGCCGCCGGTTCGCCAGCAGGACTCGGCCGGACGATGCCTCGGCCAGCAGCACGCCGACGGGCACATGGTCGAGCACCGCCTGCAGCCGCGCCTCGCTCGCCCGCAGCGCCTCCTCGGCCGCGTGCGCCGCGGTGACGTCGCGGAAGAAGACGGTCAGCCCCTGGGGCGAGGGGAAGCCGTCGGCCGCGAACCGGCGCGCCGGACGTCCGGCCTCGCCCGGCATGCTGCCGCTGACGGAGACCGGGACGCCGGTGCGGAAGGCTCGTTCGAAGGCGTCGCAGAAGTCCGGGCCGAAAGGCGTCGGCGGTCCGGCTGCCGCCCCCCCCTCGCGGCGCAGCAGGGCGCGGGCGCGGCCGTTCTGGTAGACCGGGTTCAGCAGGGGATCGAG
>JAIYAI010000138.1 GCA_027489135.1 Acetobacteraceae bacterium | reverse complement strand
GCCTTCTCGTAGGCGTCCTGATAGTCGTCCCAGAGGCGCCGCTCGACGACGTCGGAGGCCGAGAATTTCCAGTTCTTCTCCGGCTCCTCGATCCGGCTGAGGAAGCGCTTCTTCTGCTCGCCCTTGCTGACATTCAGGAAGAACTTCAGCACCACGATGCCCTGGCGCGCCAGGTAGCGCTCGAAGGCGGCGATGTCCTCCAGCCGCTCATCCCAGACCCGCTTCGTCACCAGCTTCGGCGGCAGCTTCTGGTGTCGCTCCAGGATCTCGGGATGGACCCGGACGGCAAGCACCTCCTCGTACCAGGAGCGGTTGTGGATGCCGATGATGCCGCGTGCCGGCAGCGCCGCCACATGGCGCCAGAGGAAGTCGTGATCGAGCTCGACCGGACCGGGCGCCTTGAAGCTGGTGACGTGCACGCCCTGCGGATTGACGCCGGAGAAGACGTGCTTGATCGCGCCGTCCTTGCCAGCCGCGTCCATCGCCTGGAACAGGCAGAGCACGCCCCAGCGGTCCTGCGCGTAGAGCTTGTCCTGCATGTCGGCCAGCAGGGCGATGCCCTCAGCCAGCAGCGTCTTCGCCTCGGCCTTGTTGAAATCGAGGTCGGCGGTGTCGCCGGGGTCGAAATCCTTCAGGCGGAACCCCTTGCCGTCCTCGACGCGATAGCGGTCGAGGAACTTGCGTGTCCGCTTCAGGTCGATCGCCATCGCGTGTCCCCCCATGAGTCCTTGGTGATGGATCAGTCTAGCCCCGCCCGCGGCGGCGGGGAGGGGAATCGGCGGCCTGGCGCCCCTCCTGCCACAGGCCCCTTTCAGGGAGCGTTGGCATGGCGCTGCGGGCCCGCAAGCGCCGCGCGGCGCCGTCGCGCGCCACACGGGCGGCGGGCCGCGTGTTCAAACGGCAGGTCTGCGGCGCGGCGGCCGGAGGCCGCCGCAGGTCATCGAATGGGGCCTGCCGGTCCTCAGGCCTCGCGCGGCGGGCCCAGCAGCCGCGGCGCCAGCGCCATCCAGGCGACCGCGCCCGCCTGCAGCGCCAGCGTCAGGCCCAGCGCCCAGGCATAGCCGGCCGGGTCCCAGCCCCCCGCCGCGGTGCGTGGCCAGAGGTCGAGGATCAGCCCGATCACGCTCTGCAGCACGAAGACCAGCGCCAGCATCGACCCGTTCATCGCCGTCGTCACGCGCGCCGTCAGCGCCGGCGGGAAGCGCTGCGCCAGCAGGGCATAGGCGACCGGCCCGCAGGACCCGACCGCGGCGAAGACGAACCACAGCGCGTGCAGCGCCACGATGTCGGTCGGCCCGGTCATCAGCACCGCCTGGGCCAGCGCCATGCCGGCGATGCCGAGGAAGGGCACGATCATCGGGTCCCGCCCCGCCGCCTGCACGCGCGACGCGATCAGCCCGCTGGAGAGATGGCCCGTCATCATCCCGCAGGCATAGGCCAGCAGCACGCTCGCGCGTGCCGTGCCGTCGAGCCCGGCGACGTCGCGCAGCCAGGGCCCGGCCCAGAGCCCCTGGTAGGTGAAGACCATGCCCGAGGTCAGCGCCACCGCCGGGGTGAAGCGGGTGAACTGCCGGTGCGCGAAGATGCGGCTGAACTCGCCGATCTCGGTGGCGAGGCGCCGGCGCGGCGCGGGTTTCGGTGCGCCCGGCGGCTGCTTCGGCACGGCCAGCAGGATCCATACCGCCGCCCCCAGCGCCAGCGCCGCCAGCAGCCAGAAGGCGCCGCGCCAGCCGATCAACGGCACCAGCGTCTGCAGCGGCAGCGTCCCGGCCAGCGCCCCGGCCCCGCCGAGGAACACGGCCGCCCCCGTCACCGCAGCGAGGCGCGGCGCCGGGTACCACTGCACATGCGCCTTCATCACCGCGATCAGCGCGCCGGCGATGCCGATGCCGCTGACGAAGCGCCCGACGGCCAGCCAGAACGGGTCGCCGGCGACGGCGCAGAGCGCGAAGCCCGCGGCGGCCACCAGTGCGAGGACGATCTGCACCCGCCGCGCGCCGTGCAGGTCCATCGCCAGCCCGATCGGCAGTTGCGACAGCGCGTAGGCGGCGAAGAAGGCCGCCGCCAGCACGCCGAGGCCGCTCGCCGAAAGCCCGAATTCCAGCGCGATGGCGGGCCCCACCAGCGCCACCACGATGCGCCCGGCCTGGTTGAGGAAGCTCATCGCCGTGAAGGGCAGGCTGACGCGCAGGAAGATGCGGCGCAGGCGCGCGCCTTCGGTCACGCTGGTGGCGGACATGACGCTCAGCCCGGGGGCGCGAGGCGGATGCTGACGGGGCAGTGGTCCGAGAGGCGCTCGCGCATCGCCCCGTCGCGTTCCGCGTAGACGAGCACGCGCAGGCTGTCGCGCTGCCACCACCGCTCGGCGCCGCCGCCGAGCAGGATGTGATCGATGAAGGGCCGCCCGCCCCGCGCATCCGACCAGCACGGGTTGGAGCGTCCCTCCGTCGTCCGCACCAGCGGGATCTCGGGGCCCGCCAGGGCGCGCATCATGTCCTCGTTCGGGTTGGGGCCGGTCAGGCGGCGGTTGAAGTCGCCGAGCACGGCGAAGGGCATGCGCTCGCGCTGCCGCGCCACGATCCAGCCCGAGAGGATCTCGGACTGCCGGTGCAGGGTCTCGCATTCCGGGTCGGGGCGGTCGATGGGGCCGGACATGCAGCCCGCATTCAGGTGGATCGACAGCAGCCGGATCCGGGCGGCGCCGGCCTGCACGGTGATGTCGGTGCCGCGCCGGAGCGACCGCCGCGACCCGGCGCGCAGGTCGAGCCGGTCGAGGTCCTCGTTCTGCGTCGCGCGCAGGGTCTTGCGCACGGCGAAGCCGGTACGCTGCACGTCGTTCTCGCGGGCGAAGAAGAAGGCGTAGGTCGCGGGATCGAAGACCCGCGCCGCGGCCTCGGGTCCATCCACCTCCTGCAGGGCGATCACGTCGGCATCGAGTTGCCGGGCGTAGCGGGCGAGCGCCTCGTAGTCGGCGGGACTGCGGAAGGTCATGGCGCGCGGCAGGTCCGGATCGCCGGCCTGGCGCAGGGTCAGCCAGGCGATGTTCCAGGTGGCGAGCTTGAACTCGTTCGCCTGCGCCGGCAGGGCGAGAAGGGCGAGCAGCAGGACGGCGAGGATGCGGAGCATGGCCCGAGGTTAGGGCCGGATGCCGCGCCGCTCCAAACCGCGGCGCGGACGGTGCCGCTCAGCGCAGGACGATCTCGACCCGGCGGTTCTGCGGCTCCCGCACCCCGTCGGCGGTCGGGACCAGGGGCTTGCTCTCGCCGAAGGCCTCGATCGTGATGATGTTGCGCGCGACGCCGCGGCGCACCAGTTCGGCCGCGACGTTGTCGGCGCGGCGGCGGGAGAGGCGCATGTTGTATTCCGGCGTGCCGGAGCGGTCGGCATGGCCCTGCACCTCGATCCGCGTGGTCTGCACGGTGCGGGAAGCGTCGGCGGCCTCGCCGATGATCTGCCGTGCCCGGTCGGTCAGGTCCGCACGGTCCCAGTCGAAGAAGACGAGATAGGTGCGCGCGACCGGCGGTGCGGCGACCGGTGCCGGGGCGGGCGCCGCAGGTGGCGCGGCGTTGAAGCTGTAGCGCAGGCCGAGCAGCACGGAGTGGTTGACGTTCTCGAGCTTCAGCGAGGACGGCACGCCCGCCACCGCGGGGCCGGCCACGCGGGTGACGTTGAGGGTCTGATCGAGCGTGCTGAAGAAGCGATATTCCGCGGTGACGGCGAGCCCCGGGAAGGTGCCGCCCAGGCCGAAGGCGGCGCCGGCGATCGCCTGGTAGGCAAACTGCGTGCCCGTATCGTCGATGTTGAAGCTGCTGGTTGGCGTGCTGAACCGGGCGCCGCTGACCTGCATCCAGCCGGCGCCGGCGCCGGCGCCGATGTAGGGCATGAACACGTTCGGTGCGATGCCGAAGGAGGAGAGGTCGAAGTCGAACAGCGCGTTGGCCATGGCGCCGAAATTGTTCAACCGCCCGCTGGCCCCGGCCTGCACGCCGTTCACGTAGGTGCCGCTGAGATTGGCACCGCGCCAGCTTCCCTCGACCTCGAGCCGCAGGCCGTTGCCGAAGCCGTAGCCGAGGCTGCCGAGCACCGCCCAGCCCGGATCGGAGGTGCGGATTTCCGTGCCGCCGCTGGCCTGGTGCGGCCAGAAATTCAGACCCGCACCGCCGCCGATATAGACGCCGCTCACCGGCTGCGCCGCCGCCTGCGTGGCGGGCAGCACCGCGGCGGCGAGGCCGAGGGCGGTCAGGACGAGACGAAGGCGAGACATCAGCGGGGATCCTGCATGCGCCCCGGGGCGGGGCGTGGCGGCCCGACTCCGATCCGGGCCCCGCATGCTGCATAGCAAGATGCGCACCGCCTCGACAGCCTGGGCATGTCTCGAAGCGTGACCGTGTCCGCTGGGTCACGCTGCCCTGGCCGGGTCGCGGGCCGGGCGCAGTGCCTCGGCGATGCGTCGGACATCCTCGGCCGCGGGGCTGGCGGGATGGCGCGCCAGCAGCGGCATCTGCCGCCGGATCGCCTCCGCCACCCGGGAG
>JAIYAI010000488.1 GCA_027489135.1 Acetobacteraceae bacterium | reverse complement strand
GTCGAAGCCGAGCTTCTCCGCCAGCACCAGTTCGTCGATGTAGCGCTTGTAGAGCGCGTGCCCCTCCGCCGGGTCGAACATGGTGTTCGGGAAATCGACCCACAGGCTTTCGTAGTCGCCGATATTCTCCGGCAGCTTGGCGTAGGGCATGAAATGCCAGGCGAAGAATTCGGTGTTCGGCAGGATGGGCATGGGTTTCCTCCGGCGCCGCGCGCAGTATCCAGCCTTCCGGCGCGCGCGGCAACGTCGCCCCTGGACCGATGCCGCGCCCCCGGCGACACTCCCCGCGATGGGGGAGGGGACGGCATGAGTGCGACCTTGGAGCGGGCCCGCGGTACCCTTGCGGGCTTCGAGCGACAGGAGATCACGGTCAGCGGGATCCGCACCGTCGTCCACAGCGCGGGGCAGGGGACGCCGCTGGTCTTCCTGCACGGCGCCGGCACCTTCACCGGCTTCGCCTATGCCCAGGCCTGGACGCAGACCCACCGCGTCATCATCCCCTACCACCCCGGCTTCGGCGAGAGCGGCGACGACCCGCGCATCGACGCCATCGGCGACTACGCGCTGCATTGCCTCGACCTCTTCGATGCGCTCGGGCTCGGGGCGCTGTACCTGGTGGGCTATTCCTTCGGCGGCTGGATGGCGGCGGAGACGGCGATCCTGCAGCCCGATCGCGTCTCGAAGCTGGCGCTGGTCGCCCCCGCGGGCCTCGTCGTGCGCGACCCGCCGGCCGCCGACCTGATGGCGCTGCATCCGCGTGACGTCCCCGCCCACCTGATGCATCGGCCGGAGCGGCTGAAGCCCTTCATGCCGGAGGGGCACGACCTGGAATTCGCCGCGCTGCGCTACCGCGAGCAGTCCGCGCTCGCCCGCGTCGTCTGGGAACGGCCGAGTGGCAACCCGAAGCTCGAACGCTGGCTGCACCGCCTGCGCATGCCGACCCTGCTGCTCTGGGGCGAGCATGACCGCGTGCGCCCGCTCGCGCATGCCGCGCGCTGGCAGGCGGGGCTGCCGGACAGCCGCCTGGTCGTGATGCCCGATGCCGGTCACCTGGTGCTGGAGGAGGCGCCTGCGGCCGCCGGCCATATCGCCACCTTCCTGGGAGAGGGCGCATGATCCGCCGCCGCACGCTGGGTCTGACGGGCGCCGCCCTGCTCGCCGCGCCGCGCCTCGGCCATGGGCAGCGCGCCCGGCCGCTGCGTTTCGTGCCCTTCGCCGACATCCCGGCGCTCGATCCGCTGGCCTCGCCCTCCACGCTGACGCGCGACGTCGCGCTGATGGTCTATGACCAGCTCTTCGCGTTGGATTCCGCGCTGCGCCCGCAGCCGCAGATGCTGGAAAGCGTCAGCACAGCGCCTGATGGCCTCGCCTGGACGCTTCGCCTGCGCGAGGGCCTCAAATTCCACGACGACGCGCCGGTGTTGGCGAAGGACTGCGTCGCCTCGCTCCGCCGCTGGGGCGCCATCGACGGCTTCGGCCAGGCGCTGATGGCGGCGACCGAGGACCTCTCGGCCCCTGACGACCGCACCATCCTGTTCCGCCTGAAGCGTCCCTTCCCGCGCCTGCCCGATGCGCTGGCCCGCGTCACCGGCTTCGTCGCGGTGATGATGCCGGAGCGCCACGCCACCCTGCCGCGTGGCCAGGCGGTGCGGGAACCCATCGGCTCCGGCCCCTTCCGCTACCTGCCCGGCGAGAGCATGGCCGGCAGCCGCCACATGTTCGAACGCTTCGCCGGCTATGTCCCGCGCCCCGCCGGCATGCCCAGCTTCGTCGCCGGCCCCAAGCGCGTCTCGGTCGAGCGCGTCGAGTGGCAGATCATCCCCGACCCCTCCACCGTGCAGAACGCGCTCGCCGCCGGCGAGATCGACTGGTGGAACCAGGTCTCGCCCGACAGCGTCGCGCCGCTCAAGCGCAACCGCGCCATGGTGGTCGAGCCTTGCGAGAGCACCGGCTATATCGGCTTCCTCGTGCTCAACCATCTGCACGCGCCCTTCAACAACCCAGGCGTCCGCCGCGCGCTGCTTGGCGCCGTCGACCAGCGCGACTTCTGCATCGCGGTGATGGGGGAGGACCCGGCGCTTTGGCGCACCGGCCTCGGCTTCTTCTGCCCCGACACGCCCTTGGCGAACACCGCCGGGATGGCGGCGCTGAACGGCCCGCGCAGCACGGAGGGCGTGAAGCGCGCCCTGGCCGATGCCGGCTACAAGGGCGAGAAGGTGGTGGTCATCACCGCCGCCGATGTCGGCTTCGTCCGCGCCATGGGCCATGTCACCGCCGACCTCTTCCGCAAATGCGGAATGACCGTCGACCTGCAGGAGATGGACCTCGGCACCATGCTCGGCCGGCGCATGCGCAACACGCCGCCGGGGGAGGGGGGCTGGAGCGCCTATCCGATCGGCAGCGTGGGCATGCTGGCGCTCGACCCCGCAGTGAACCCCTATCTGCGCGGTCACAAGGGGCCGTTCAGCTTCACCGACGCCCCGAAGATCGAGGCGCTGCGGGGCCAGTGGTTCGACGCGCCCGACCTTGCCGGTCAGCAGGCGGCTGCGCGGTCGCTGCAGGAACAGGCGTTCCAGGACCTGCCCTATGCGCCGATCGGCCAGTTCCTCGTGCAGACCGCCTACACGCGCAACATGCGCCGCGGCGTGAAGGAGATGTCGGTGTTCTGGGATCTGGAGCGGACGTGATCGACCTCCAGGCGGAATACGACAACCGGGCCCGCACGCCGGAGCATCCCGGCATCATCGCCGGCTGGCAGCGCGACGCGGCGGCGTTCCGCGAGAGCTGGCGTCACCAGGACCTCGGCATCGCGTATGGACCGGGGGAGCGCGAGCGGCTCGACCTGTTCCGCACCGGCGGGGCGGCGCCGGTCGCGCTCTTCCTGCATGGCGGCTACTGGCAGGCGCTGGACCGATCCTTCTTCTCCCACCTCGCCCGGCCCTTCGTGGAGGCGGGCGTGGCGCTGGCCGTCCCCTCCTACGACCTCTGCCCCGCCGTCACCGTAGCGACCATCGTCGACCAGGTCCGCGCCGCGGCAGTGGCGCTGCACCGGCGCACGGGCCGACGCATACTGGCCCTCGGCCACTCCGCCGGCGGGCAGTTGACGGCGCTGCTGATGGCCACCGACTGGCGTGCCATCGACCCCGCGCTCCCATCCGATCTCGTCGCTGCCGGCCTGCCCATCTCCGGGGTCTTCGAGCTCGAGCCGTTGCTGCCGACCACCATCGCAGCGCCCCTGCACCTGTCGCGCGAAGAAGCCCGTGTTCTCTCGCCCCGCTTCCTGCCGTCCCCCGGCCTGCCGCTGCATTGCGTGGTCGGCGGCGCCGAGAGCGGCGAGTTCCTGCGCCAGAACCGGGAATTCGCCGCCGCCTGGGGCGGCACGGCGGAGGAGATCCCGGGCGCAAACCACTTCACCGTCCTCGACGCGCTGGCCGACCCGGCGGGCCGCATCGCCCGCCGCGCGGTGGCGATGGCCCGGGCCGTCGCCTGACGTCAGCCCGCCCTGCGTCCCGGTTCCCGTGACTCCCCCCTTGCGGTCCGCCCCCGGACCGGATTGAAGGCGTCCCACGAACCGGGATCAGGGGAGACGGGGCAATGACGATCGACAGGCGCGGCCTGCTGGCTGCAACCACGGCTCTCGCGCTGCCGCCGCTGCATGGCGCGCGCGCGCAGGCCAGCAGCGTCAAGATCGGCCTCGTCGCCGTGCAGACCGGCCCGCAGGCCGCGCTCGGCACCCAGCTCCGCGATGGCTTCCTGCTCGGGCTCAAGCACCTCGACGGCAAGCTCGGCGGCCTGCCGGCCGAGGTGGTGCACATCGACGACGAACTGCGCCCCGAGGTCGCGGTCACCAAGGTCCGCGCGGCGCTGGAGCGGGACAAGGTCGACATGATCGTCGGCGTCGTCTTTTCCAACATCCTCGCCGCCATCATCCGGCCCGTGACGGAGGCCAACACCTTCCTGATCTCGACCAATGCCGGCCCCTCCACCTTCGCCGGCCGCGGCTGCAACCCGTTCTTCTTCACCACGAGCTACAACAACGACCAGGTCCATTCGGTGATGGGCCAGGCGGCGACGGACCAGGGCTTCAGGCGCGTCTTCGTCATGACGCCGAACTACCAGGCCGGACGCGACGCCGTCGCCGGCTTCAAGTCCCGCTTCAAGGGGGAGGTGGTGGACGAGGTCTTCGTCCCCCTCACCCAGCTCGACTTCTCGGCGGAACTCGCGAAGATCGCGGCGGCGAAGCCGGATGCGCTGTTCACCTTCATGCCGGGCGGGCTCGGCGTGAACCTGGTGCGGCAGTACCGCCAGGCCGGGCTGGCCAACATCCCCTTCCTGTCGACCTTCACGGTGGACGAGGCGACTCTTCCGGCGCAGCAGGATGCCGCCCTCGGCTTCTATGCCGCCGCCCCCTGGGCGCCGAACATGGACAATCCCCAGAACAAGCGCTTCGTCGACGACTTCATCGCATCGATGAACTACATCCCCGCGACCTATGCAGCGCAATCCTATGACGCGGCGATGCTCATCGACAGCGCGATCCGCAAGGTGGGTGGGCGGCTCGCCGACAAGGACGCGTTGCGGACGGCGATCCGCGCGGCGGAGTTCCGCTCCGTCCGGGGTGGGTTCAAGTTCGGGGTGAACCACTACCCTGTGCAGGACTTCTGGCTCTGCCAGGTGGCCAAGCGCCCGGACGGGCGGTTCTGGACCGAGACGGTGCGCAAGGTCCTGTCGAACGATGTCGACCCCTGGGCCGCCGAGTGCCGCATGCGCTGACCGCGGCTCCATGCACTGCCAGCCGAGCCATCGGGCTGCCCGGTGACGATGCAGCTTCTTCTGGTGCAGGCCCTCAACGGCCTGCAATTCGGCGTGCTGCTGTTCCTTGTGGCGGCGGGCCTGACGCTGGTCTTCGGGGTGATGGATTTCATCAACCTCGCGCACGGCGTGCAGTACATGCTGGGCGCCTATCTCGGCGCCAGCTTCGCGGCGATGACGGGCAGCTTCTGGCTCGGGCTGATGCTGGCGCTGCCGGCGGCGCTGGCCTGCGGGCTGTTGCTGGAATGGCTCGTGTTCCGGCACCTCTATGACCGCGACCACCTGAGCCAGGTGCTGGCGACCTTTGGCGTGATCCTCTTCCTGAACCAGGGCGTGAAGCTGGTCTGGGGCGCCGCGCCGCTGCAGGTGCCGACGCCCGACCTGCTGCAGGGCGGCATCCAGTTGATGCCCGGGCTGCAATACCCGGTCTATCGCCTGGCGATCCTCGTGGCCGGCCTGGCCACCGCCGCGCTGCTCTGGCTGCTGGTGGAGCGCACCCGCACCGGCGCCCTGGTCCGCGCAGGGGCGACCAACGCGCCGATGGTCGCGGCGCTCGGCGTCGATATCCGCCGGCTCTTCATG
>JAIYAI010000614.1 GCA_027489135.1 Acetobacteraceae bacterium | reverse complement strand
GGCCGAGAGCGCCGCCGGATGGGTCTCGGGATAGGCGCCGACGCTGATCTCGAAATCGCCGATGCGCTTCAGGCCGCGCACCAGGTCCTCGGCCTGGGCGTAGCCGCCCGGGTGCGAGGTGTACTGGCTGGCGCCGGCCGGCGGGTCGCCGCGCAGGGCCACGATGTGCTTGACCCCGGCATCCCAATAGCCGCGGGCGACCTCGTCCACTTCCTCCCGCGTCGCGCCGACGCAGGTGAGGTGCGCGGCGGGGGTCAGGCTGGTTTCCTGGACGATGCGCGCCACGGTCGCGTGGGTGCGCGCCTGGGTCGAGCCGCCCGCGCCATAGGTGACGGACACGAAGCGCGGCGCCAGCGGCTCCAGCCGCCGGATGCAGGCCCAGAGCTGCTCCTCGAGCTTCTCCGATTTCGGCGGGAAGAACTCGAAGGAGAGGGCAGGCGCGGGGGTTTCCGCCAGCGCGGGCAGCGCGCCGACTCGCGGGCCGGTCAGCCAGCGCTGCAGGGTGCCGATACGGGCCGAGGAGGGGGTCTGGTCCATGGCGCCCGTCTGACGGTTTCGCCATTCCAGCGCAAGCATCGTCGCGCAGGGCCGGGCACGCCGCGCAAGATCGCGGGATTCCAGGCGGATCGGGGCGGGCGATCACCTTCGGTAACAAGCCGGAGGGTGGACACCCCCCCTGCCCATCCTGATATACGCGGCTGTCACCATCGGGTGTTCGATGCGCACGCTGATTCCTGCCCTCGCCGCGGTGCTGGGCCTGCTGCTCGCCGGCTGCGCCACGCGCCCCCCCGCCGACGATCCGGAGGCGCTGGCAGAGTTCCGCGAGAACAACGACCCCGCGGAGCCTTTCAACCGGACCATGCTGGACGTGCACCAGGCGATCGACCGCGCCGTGCTGATTCCCGTGGCCAAGGCCTATCGCACCGTGGTGCCGCTGCCGGTGCGCGACGGCGTGCGCAACGTGCTCGGCAACCTGCGCTCCCCGGTGATCCTGGTGAACGACATGCTGCAGGGCGAATCGCGCCGCGCCGGCGACACGCTCGGGCGCTTCGTGATCAACTCCACCCTCGGCTTGGGCGGCATCTTCGACGTCGCCGCCACGCAATTCGGCGTGCGCGGCCACACGGAGGATTTCGGCCAGACCTTCGCCCGCTGGGGCGCCGGCGAGGGCCCCTACCTCTTCATCCCGATCATCGGCCCGTCCAACCCGCGCGACCTCGGCGGCTCGGTCGCCGACATCGCCGCCGATCCCTTCACCTGGTTCGGCCAGGGCATCGCCGTCTCGGTCGCCACGGGGACGCGCACCGGCATGACGGTGGTGAACACCCGCACCGGGCTGCTCGAGCCGCTCGACCAGCTGGAGCGCGGGTCGCTCGACTACTACGCCACGCTCCGCAGCATCTATCGCCAGCGTCGGGAGGCCGAGATCGCGAACAGGATCGACCGCGCGGCGGGTGCCGCGGCCTCCGGCACCGGCTTCGGCGCCGGCAATGATGCCCCCCGCTGAGCGGCCCCGGCGTCGGCGCATCGAGAGCACCAGGAGCGGCCTGACCATCGCCGCATCGAGAGCACCAGGAGCGGCCTCACCATCGCCGCATTGCAAGGACCATGATTCGCCCATGACCCTCCCTTCCCGCCGCGCCGTGCTGGCTGCCGGCCTGCTGCTCACCGGTCCGGCGATGCCTGCCCGGGCGCAGGTCGCGGACATCGGTCGCGCCAGCGCCTTCATCCAGCAGACCGGCAACGATCTCGTCGCCGCCATCAACGACACGCGCGCCTCCGTCGCGCAGCGGCGGGAACGCGTCGCCGCGGTGCTGCGCAAGGCCGTCGACATCCAGGGGGTAGGACGCTTCATCCTCGGCCGCTGGTGGCGCCAGGCCTCGGCGCAGGAGCAGGCGGAGTACATGCGCCTGTTCGAGGAGACGCTGATCCGCAACCTCTCCTCCCGCTTCGGGGAGTACCAGGGCGTGCGCTTCTCGCTCGGCCGCACGCAGCAGCGCACCGAGGACGACGTGCTGGTGAACACGCTGATCGAACGCGCCAACAGCGCGCCCTTCGCGCTCGACTGGCGCGTCGCCGAGGTGGGCGGCCAGCCGAAGATCGTCGACGTGATCGCCGAGGGAACCTCGATGCGGCTGACCCAGCGCAGCGAGTATTCCAGCGTCATCACCCGCAACAACGGCCAGGTCGCAGCCCTGCTGGCGGCGATGCAGCAGCAGATCCAGCAGATGGCGGCGCGCGAGGCGCAGACGCCGCGCTAGACCCTGATCCGCGCCTCGGTGCGCGCGGATCGTGGTCTAGATGGCCTCCTCGAAGCCCGCGGCCAGGCTGCGGCCCGAGACCGCGACGCTTTCCGCGAAGTTCTCGCGACGCGCCAGGTTCGTGGCCGCGAGGCTGCGCAGATCGGCGCCCGCCGACGCCGACGCTGCGGTCGGCCGCGCCTCGAGGGTGAAGGCGCCGGCCGGCGCATAGCCGCGCACTCCGTCGGCGGCCTCGATCAGTGCGAAGCCGCCGGTCGCCGGACGCAGGGTCACGCTGCGGCCGCCGGCGACACGCCCGACTTCCGGCGCGGCGGCATCGGGCCGCAGGCGCAAGGGCACGGTCGCGGCAGCCACAGCCGGCAGGGGCGCCCCCTCCCGCGCGCGTCCCGCAGCCAGCGCGGCCGCAAGGCCGGGCACGGCCCGCTCGGCGCTGCGCTCCAGCGTTCGGCCGCGCTCCTGCAGCCGCGTCACGGACGCCTGCGCCTCGGCAAGCTCCGCCTCCAGCCGCGCCCGCCCGGCGGCAAGCTGCGCCTGCGCCGCGGCGGGGGTCGCACGGCCGCTCGCGGCATCGGCGCGGATGCTGCGCAGCTCGATCCAGCGGCAATAGAGCAGCGAATCGAAGGCGATCTGCAGGCGGTCCAGCAGCGCGTTCTCTGCCTGCAGCTGGCCCGCGAGGTCGCCCTGCACGGCCGGCCCGCCATCCGCCCAGCGCCCCGGCGGAATCGCCGAGAGCGGCTGCAGGCCACGGGCGAGATCGAGGAAGCCGACGGACTGCAGGCGGCAGGAATCGCCACCGGCGCCGCCCGGCGCCTGCACCACCTGCACGACGCAGCCCGGCAGCAGGATCCCGGCCGATAGGAGCCCAAGAGACAGCAGGCCCGCGCGTGCACATCTCACCCTAATCCGCCTCCATCCGTCTCGGCCCCAGCTTTGCGGGCAAGGCTCGTCGCAGGCAAGGCCGCGGCTCCCAGGCCACCGCGCGTCTTGCCGCAGGGCGATACCGGCCGCAGGATCGCGCCGTCGCGGGCCCCGGCATCGGCAATCCCGCGACCCCGGCAGCCGCGACGGCGCGCGGCATCCCGGGCCGGAGAACACGGAAACGTCCCAGAGCCGCCCCGGTCCACGCCCCGCGCGGCGGACCGTGCGCGCGCCGGCGTCTCCGCCTCTCCACCGCTTCGTCGCCGCGAGGAGAGTGCCATGGCCGCCCCACCATCCGCCCGACGCGACCGCATCAAGCCGGTCTTCCCGAAGCTCGTCTCGATGACGAACGACTACGTCTATGGCGATGTCTGGGAGCGAAAGGAGCTGTCGAAGCGCGACCGCAGCCTGGTGACCATCAGCGCCCTCGTCGCGCTGGGCTGGGAAGATCAGCTCAAGAGCCATGTCGAGCGCGGCCTGAAGAACGGCCTGACGCGGGAGGAGATCGCCGAGGTGGTGACGCATCTCGCGATGTATTCGGGGTGGCCCAGCGCGATGACCGCGTCGCACGCCGTGATGGATGTCTTCGAGACCCTCGATGAGAAGAAGGGCTGACCTGCCATGACCACCATCGGCTTCATCGGCCTCGGCACCATGGGCGCGCACATGGCGCGCAACATCCAGAAGGGCGGCTACAAGCTGGTCGTCCACGACATGCGGAAGGAGGCCGCGGCGACGCTGCTGGCCAATGGCGCCGAGTGGGCGGACAGCCCGAAGGATGTCGCCGCCAGGTCCGACGTGGTGTTCCTTTCCCTGCCCGGCCCGCCGGAGATCGAGCAGGTCGTGTTCAACTCGAACAGCGGCGTCCTGGCCGGCGCGCATGCGGGCATGGTGCTGTTCGACCTTTCCACCGACAGCCCGGCCATGGTGAAGCGCTTCCACGCGGCGCTGGCCGAGAAGGGCTGCGAGGCCTTCGATGCCCCCGTCAGCGGCGGGCCCGTCGGCGCCGAGACCGGCAAGCTCGCCATCTGGTGCGGCGGCGACAAGGCGACCTTCGACCGCTGCAAGCCGATCCTCGACAGCTTCGGCGACCAGGCCGCCTATATCGGTCCGATCGGCACGGCGACGGTGGCCAAGCTGGTGCACAACATGGCGGGCTACGCCATCGGCCTGGTCACGGCCGAGGTCTTCTCCATGGGCGTGAAGGCGGGGATGGACCCGGTGGAGCTCTGGGCCGCGGTGCGCCAGGGCGCACTGGGACGCAAGCGCACCTTCGATCGCGTGATCGATCAGTTCCTGATCAACAAGTACGAGCCGCCGGCCTTCCAGCTGAAACTGGCGCACAAGGACGTCTCGCTGGCCGTCGGCCTGGCGCGCGACGTCGGCGTGCCCATGCATATCTGCGAGTACACGCTGGCGGAGATGACCAAGGCGCTGGAGCGGCCCGGCTGGGCCAGCAAGGACAGCCGCATCCCGATGACCATGCAGCTGGAGCGCGCGGGGGTGACCATCCAGGGCGACCCGGCGCGGATCAAGGCGATCATGGCCGCGCAAGACAAGTAGTCGGGTGCCTTTCGATAGGTTGCAGGAGCCGGGCCATATCGGCCCGCTCCGCATGAAGAACCGCCTGGTCATGGCGCCGATGGGGACGAATTTCGGCACCACGGACGGGCTCTGCACCGAGCGCGACCGCGCCTACTACGAGCATCGGGCGCGCGGCGGGGTCGCGGCCATCGTCACCGAGGCGATGGCCGTCAGCGAGGGCGGCCGCGCGCACAACAACAGCCTCTGGATCTACCACGACCGCTACATCCCGGGCCTCGCCGGCCTGGTGGAGGCGATCAAGCGGCACGACTGCGCCGTGATCGGGCAGCTCAACCACCGCGGCGCGCTGCTGCGGCGGATGGTACTGAACATGGAGCCTGTCGGGCCGAGCCCCTGGGCCAACCCGAACACCGGAGATGTCGTGCGGCCGCTGGAGCAGGCCGAGATCACCGCCATCCAGAAGGACTTCGTCACCGCCGCCCGGCGGCTGTATCAGGCCGGCTATGACGCGGTCGAGTTGCACGCCGCCAATGGCTACCTGTTCCACCAATTCCTGACGCGCCGGATCAACAAGCGCGAGGACCATTACGGCGGGTCGCTCGAGAACCGCGCCCGGCTGCTCCTGGAGACGGTGCACCGCCTGCGCGACGCGCTGCCCGACTTCCCGCTCTGGGTCCGCATCTCCTGCACCGAATACCATCCGGAGGGCTACGCGACCGAGGAGATGGCAGAGCTTGCCCGGATGCTGGAAGCGGCGGGGGTGACGGCGCTGGATCTCTCCGGCGGCACCAACGAAAGCCCGGCACTCTCGCGCTTCTGCATCCAGCCGCCTTCGATGGAGCGCGGCTGCCTGACCCAATACGCGAGGCCGATCACGGACGCGGTGCGCATCCCGACCATCCTGGCGGGACGCATCGTGACGCCGGAGGACGCGGAAGCCGTCCTGGCTGCCGGCGCCGCGCAGTATGTCTCGCTCGGCCGCGCGCTGACGGCGGATGCCTATTTCCCGGCCAAGGCCTTCGGCCGCATGCCGACACCCATCCGCGCCTGCATCTCCTGCAATGTCTGCTTCGAGCGCCTCACCCTGGAGCGCGACGTCGCCTGCGTCACGAACCCGATGCTGGGCACGGAGTTCGAGGAACCCGCCCTGGCCGAGCCGCAGCTTGGCGCGGCGCATGGCTTCCCGCGGCCGGCGCCGCGACGCGTGCTGGTCCTCGGCGCCGGCGTCGCGGGGATGGAGGTGGCGCGCATTGCCGCCGCACGCGGGCACCAGGTGGAAGTGTGGGAGAAGGCGGCGCGGCCGGGCGGGCAGATCCATCTCGCCGTCGCCGCGCCGGACAAGGGGGAGGTCTGGCCGGTCTGGACCTATCGCTGGGACCAGGCGGCGGCGCTCGGCGTGACGGTGCGCTGCGAGGTCGAGACCGATGCGGCGATGTTCCGTGACTACGGGCCCGACCACAGCGTCGTCGCCACGGGGGCGCGGCCGCGCCCGCTGCCGCTGGTGCCGCTGCAGGCCTGGGACGTCATCGCCGATCCCGGCCTGGTTCCGGAGAACGCACGCGTGGCCGTCATCGGCGGCGGCATCGTCGGGCTGGAGGTCGCCGACGTGCTCTCGCTGCGCGGCTGCACGGGCACGGTGCTGGAAATGGGTCCCGCCATCGCCCCCGCCATGGCGCGCAACAACCGCACCGACCTGATGATCCGCCTGCGCGAGCGCGGTTGGGACTTCCTGACCAAGGTCACGATCGAGGCCCTGGATGGCGGTACCCTCCGCCTCACCGCGGACGGCACGCCGCGCGCCCTGCCGGCCGATGCCGTCATCGCCGCGGTCGGCGCCGTGCCGAACCGCGACATCCTGCCCGTGGTCGAGTCCACCGGCATCCCCCACACCCTCGTCGGCGACTGCAACCAGCCCGGCGATTTCCTGACCGGCCTGCGCGATGCCTGGATGACCGGCCTCGCCATCGGCCTGCCCACCCGAGGAGCACCCGCATGAGTACCTACGAGATCTACGCCATCCGCTACGCCCATCGCGACGCGAAGCGCAGCGACCACTTCATCGGCGGCGACCCGCACGACGCACCGATGCCGATGGACTACTTCGTCTGGGCCATCAAGGGGAAGGAGCGCAGCTTCGTCCTCGACTGCGGCTTCACCGAGGCCGTGGCGAAGCGCCGCAAGCGCGACTGGCTGCGCTGCCCCGCGGACAGCCTGCGCCTGGTCGGCATGGACCCGAACACCGTGCAGGACCTGGTGCTGAGCCACCTGCACTACGATCATGTCGGCACCTTCGACAAGTTCCCGCAGGCGACCTTCCACCTGCAGGAGCCCGAGATGCACTACGCCTGCGGCCGCTTCATGCGCTTCCCGAAGCTGGCGCACAGCTTCGAGCCGGACGACATCGCCGGCATCGTGAAGCTCAACTTCGGCCAGCGCGTGCGCATGTACAACGGCCGCGTCGACCTCGCCCCCGGCATCGCGCTGCACCTTGTGAAGGGCCATTCCGCCGGCCTGCAATGCATGACGGTGGAGACCGAGCGCGGGCGCGTCGTGCTCGCCAGCGACGTCACGCATTTCTACGAGAACATGGACGAGGGTCGCCCCTTCACCACCGCCTGGCACATCGGCGAGATGCTGGAGGGCTTCGAGACGCTGAAGGAACTCGCGCCCAGCCCGAAGCACATCGTCCCGGGCCATGACCCGGAGGTGATGAAGCGCTACCCGCATTTGCCCGGCCAGGAAGGCATCGTCGCCTGCCTGCATCTGGAGCCCTCGCGGTGATCGCGCGTCGCCCGTTGCTGCTGGCCGCCCTCGCCGCGCCCGCCGTGGCGCGGGCACAGGCTGGCTTCCCCAGCCGCCCCTTGCGCATCGTCGTGCCCTTCCCCCCGGCGGGCGCGGCCGACATCACGGCGCGGCTGCTGACGGAGCAGATGGCCGCGGTGCTCGGCCAGCCCGTGGTGGTGGAGAACCGCCCCGGCGCCGGCGGCAATATCGCGGCGGAGGCCGTGGCGCGCGCCGCGCCGGACGGGCACACGCTGTTCCTCGGCGGCGCCACCATCCTGCTGGCCAACAAGTATCTCTACCGGTCTGCGATGCCCTTCGACACCTTCCGCGACTTCGCGCATGTGTCGCGCGTCTCGGTCGGCTCGACGCTGCTGGTGGTGAATGCGAACCGGCCCTGGCGAACGGTGCAGGAGCTGGTCGCGGCGGCGAAGGCGCAGCCCGGCAGGATCACCAGCGGCTCCTCCGGCATCGGCACGATCAGCCACCTGACGATCTCGAAATTCATGCGCACCGCCGGGATCGAGATCAACCACGTGCCCTATCGCGGCCTGGCACCGGGGCTGAACGACCTGCTCGCCGGCAACATCGACATGCTCTTCGACGGCATGCCCGCGCTGATGCCGCATGTGCGGGAGGGACGCCTGCGCGCGCTCGCCGTCGGCAGCCAGGAGCGGATCACCTATGTGCAGGGGATCGAGACCGTCCCCGGCATGAAGGAGACCTTCCCCGGCTCCGACATGGACATGTCCTTTTGGTACTGCATCTCGGCCACCGGGGGCACGCCGCCCGAGGCCGTGCGCCGCCTCCATCAGGCAACGCTGGCGGCGGCGAAGAACGCGGAGTACGGGCAGAAGCTCCTGCCGCTCGGCTTCACCGCGATCTGGGACGAGAGCCCGGAGGCCTTCGCCGACGTCCTGCGCGCGCAGGAACCGCTGTGGCGCGACCTGGTGGAGGGATCGGGCGCGAAGCTCGACTGATCAGCGCTCCAGCCGGATGCCGCCCTTCTGCGCCACCTCGGCCCAGAGGGGCAATTCGCGCTGGATGACGGCGCGGAAGACCTCCGGCGTCGATCCCACCGGCTCCAGCGACAGGGCGGCCATGCGCTCGCGGATCGCCGGTTCCGCCGTGATCGCCGCGGCCTCCGCGGCGATGCGGCGGATCACCGCCTCCGGCGTGCCGGCCGACGCCAGCAGACCGCTCCAGAGCGCCAGCGTCAGGTCCGGGAAATCGAGTTCCGCCATCGTCGGCGCCTCCGGCCAGGCCGGCAGCCGATGCGGCGCGGTCACCGCCAGCACGCGCACGCGGCCGGCCGCGTAAGCGACGGCCGCGGGACCGGTATCGACCAGCGCCATGGTGATCTCGCCATTGGCGACGGCATTCACCGTATCCGCGCTGCCCCGATACGCCACATACTGGAAGCGCGTCCCGGCGCGTTGGTTCAGCAGTTCCGTCGGCAGTTGGAAGCTGGCGGCGGAGGCGCCGTAGTTCGCGCGCTGCGGATGCGCCCGCGCGAAATCCAGCAGCGCCGGCAGCCCGTCGAAGGGCGCGTCCTTCGCCACGACCAGGGCCAGGGGAAAGCTCGCCAACAGGGAGATGGGGGCAAGGTCGCGCAGCGTCTCGTAGGGCAGGCGCTGGTAGGTCGCGGGGTTGAACACCATCGGGCCGGACGCGCCCATCAGCAGCGTGTATCCATCCGGCGCCGCGCGGGCGACGAGTTCGGTGCCGATGATGGCCTGGGCGCCGGGCCGGTTCTCCACCACCACCGCCTGGCCCAGCCGCTCCGCCAGGCGCGCACCGTAGAGCCGCGCGAGGATGTCGTTGGCGCCGCCCGGGGCATAGGGCACGACGATGCGGACGGGTCGGTCGGGCCAGGGAGCCTGGGCGTGCGCCACGGTGGGCGCGACAAGCGCCGCCGCGATCAACGTGCGGCGCGCAAGGATCGGATGGGCCATGACGTTCTCTCCAGCCCCACCCTCGCCGCCACAGCGCGTGCTGTCAAAGGCCGCCGGGCACCGCTAGGCTCCCCCGAAGAGGAGGACACGCCATGCCCGGACCGCTCAGCGGCTACAGGATCCTGGAATTCGCCGGCATCGGCCCCGGTCCCTTCTGCGGCATGGTGCTGGCCGATCTCGGCGCGGAGGTGGTGCGCATCGACCGGGCCGAGGGGCCGGAGGGTTCGCGCAAGGACTTCACCGGCCGCGGCCGCCGCTCCATCGCCCTCGACCTCAAGCAGCCGGCCGCGATCGAGACCGTGCTGCGCCTGATCGAGAAGGCGGATGCCCTGATCGAGGGGTTTCGCCCGGGCGTGATGGAACGGCTCGGCCTCGGTCCCGATACCTGCCTTGCGCGCAATCCGCGCCTCGTCTTCGGCCGGATGACGGGCTGGGGACAGGAAGGGCCGCTGGCCAAGGCCGCGGGCCATGACATCAACTACATCGCGCTCACCGGCGCGCTCTGGTCGATCGGGCCGAAGGACCGGAAGCCCGTGCCGCCCCTGAACCTGGTGGGCGACTACGGCGGTGGGGGGATGCTGCTGGCGGTCGGCATCCTGGCGGCACTGCTGGAGGCGAAGGGCAGCGGCAAGGGCCAGGTCGTGGATGCCGCGATGGTCGATGGCGCCTCCCTGCTGATGGCGCCGATCTACGCGATGAAGGCGCGCGGCGGGTGGAACAGCGAGCGGGGCACCAACCGCCTCGACGGCACCGCCCCCTACTACGACACCTATGAATGCGCCGATGGCCGCTGGCTGGCGGTGGGCCCGATCGAGCCGCAGTTCTGGGCGGAGATGCTGAAGCTGCTGGGCATCGATCCCGAGCGCGTGGCGGGCCGAAACGACCCCGCGCAGTGGGCCGCCGTGAAGGCGGATCTAGCCGCCGCCTTCCGCGCACGCACGCGCGACGACTGGGTCGGGGTCTTCGAAGGGACCGACGCCTGCGTCTGTGCCGTGCTCAGCATGGACGAGGCGCCGCACCACCCGCACATGGCGGCGCGGAACACCTTCGTGGAGCGCGACGGCGCCATCCAGCCCGCCCCGGCGCCGCGCTTCTCGCGCACCGCCAGCACGATCGGCGCACCGCCGCCTCTGCGGGGCGAGCATACGGACGATGTGCTGCGCGACTGGGGCATCAGCTAGGCCGGTTGAGAGGACTCCGCACCATGGACACGAACCCCGCCTTCGAGCCGCGTCGCCTCACCGGCCCGCGCAGCGTCATGACCGCGGACCACGAGGCCTTCCGCGACACGGTCCGCCGTTTCTTCGACAAGCACGTCATCCCCTTCCACCGGCAATGGGAGCGCGACGGCATCGTCCCCCGCAGCGTCTGGAAGGAGGCCGGCGCGGCCGGCATCCTCTGCCCGCTGCTGGCCGAGGAATACGGCGGCGCCGGCGCCGATTTCGGCTACTCGGCGGTGGTGATCGAGGAGATCGCGCGCACCAACTGCACCGGCCCCGGCTTCCCGCTGCATTCCGACATCGTCGTCCCCTACATCGAGGACCTGGCGCGGCCGGAGAAGAAGCGCGAGTGGCTGCCCGGCATGGCGGCCGGCGAGATCATCGGCGCCATCGCGATGACCGAGCCGGGCATGGGCAGCGACCTCAAGGCCATGCGCACCACGGCGAAGCGCGACGGCGACCACTACGTCATCAACGGCCAGAAGACCTGGACGACGCTTGCCCAGCACGCCGACTGGGGCTTCTTCCTGTGCCGCACCGATCCCACCGCCAAGGCGCAGGAGGGCAT
>JAIYAI010000032.1 GCA_027489135.1 Acetobacteraceae bacterium | reverse complement strand
CCTCGAGCTGAAGCGGCGTCCCAAGCTTGGGACGAGCCACGCGCGGGTGCTGCTCGATCCCGGGATGCGTGGCGGTGCCGGGGCCCTGGTGGCCTTCGCCACGCCGGGCACGCTGGCCGAGATCGCGCCGGCGCTGCGGGCCTTCGCCGCGCTGCGCGCCGGCACGGAGGAGGGCGTGGCGGGGCCGCATGTCTTCGTCTTCTTCTTCGGCACGCATGACGAGTTCACCGCGGCCCTGGCGGCGCGGCCGGACGCGCTGTTCTTCGGCGACAACTTCCGCTGTCCCGCCATCCGCTTCCTCTTCGCCCCCTTTGCGCCGGCGGACGTACTCGCGGCGATCCGCGGGGCGAGCGGGGTGATCGATGGCTGCTATGGCGGCATTCTGGATTCGCTGGCGCGCGGCATGGGCGTGGCCAACCGCATCCTTCTCGGTCCCGGCGGGACGGTGGAGGCGCATCGCGACGGGGAGGTCCTGGCCGCCGACATCGCCTGGGCGGAGGTGCTTTCGCCGGCCACGCTCGCGCAACGGCGCCACAAGGCCAATCGCGCGGGGGAACGGCGGCTCGCGGATCTGCTGGAGGAGATGATCTGAGCGCGGGGATCTGCTGGAGGAGATGATCCGAGCGCGGGGACCTGCTGGAGGAGATGACCTGAGCGCAGCCCTGGCCGGGCCGGCTCAGGCGACCCGGCGGTCGGACTCGTCGTCCTCGCGGAAGCCGACGAACATGTAGCCGGCGCCGCGCACCGTCTTCACGGCAGCCTGGCCCGTGGCGCCGAGTTTGCGGCGCAACCGGAGCACAAGATTATCCACCGTGCGGTCCTCGGCCCGGAAGGGTCGATGGAAGACCACGTCGGCGATGGTGTCGCGGTCGACCGCACGGCCGCGATGCTCGAGCAGCAGCTGCATCAGGTCGAACTCCGCCGTGGTCAGCGGACATTCGCTGCCGTCCGGCCGCAGCAACTGCCGCCGGTCGGCCTGCAGCCGCCAGCCGTTCACGACGACGCTGCGGCTGCCCTGCGCGATGCCCCATTCGGCGCGGCGCAGGATGGCGCGGATGCGCGCGAGCACCGCGCGCAGCGGCAGCGCGCGATCGAGCACATCGTCCGCGCCGGCTTCGAGCATCGTCACCGGGCTTATGTCGTCGCGGTTGCCCAGGATCACGGCGGGCAGGCGGGTATGCTCCCGCAACTGCCGGAGAATCGCCGGCCCTTGCCCGGGCTCGAACGCCGGCGGGGCGATCAGGACAAGGTGCGGCGGGCGCGTGGCCAGGCGGGCGATCAGCCCGGCGAGCGAGACATGTCTCTCCACCCCGAAGCCGTGAGCCGTAAAAAAGGTCGCGAGCTTCTCCCCCTCGATGGGGTCGGCTTCAACTATTCCGAGTGCGAGCTGAACCATGCCCTGATCCCGGTTTCGGGTACGACACGCCGACATCCGGCGCACGCCGCCGATCCAGATTGCGCTGTCGCTATTGGCACGCGCGACCCGCAATCGGGTGACAAACACTCGCCCGATCAGGTCAAATTTCCGTTAACAGCGCCGCAGGGCATGGCGCCGGCGAACCGGCGCGACCCGCGGGCTGCGCTACGGCGTGGGCATGCGCCCCGCCGCCACCGCGTCAACGAGCGCGAGGTGCTGCGGCAGGCATACCCGGTGCAGGTCGTAGTTCGCCTGGGCGAAGCGCCGCGCCGCCTCCCGCATGGGCCGCATCCGCTCCGGCTCCTCGAGCGCGCGCACCACCGCCGCCGCCACCTCCTCCGGCGAGAAGAAATCGACGAGCACGCCGGTTTCCCCGTCCGTGATCACCTCCTCCACCGGTGCGGTGCGGCTGGCGATGATGGCGCAGGAGGCCGACATGGATTCCAGCAGCGACCAGGACAGCACGAAGGGATAGGTCAGGTAGACATGGGCGGAGCTGACGCTCATCAGGTTGCCGAGCTCGGCATGCGGGATCTTGCCCGGGAAATGCATGCGGGAGAGGTCCACCCGGTCGCCGAGTTCTGCGAGCAGGACCTCCTTCCAGCTGTTGCCCTCCTTCGGCTTGGCGCCGTAGTGCGGGTCGTCGCCGCCGACCATCACCACCTGCGCCTTCGGCCGCCGCGCCAGGATCTCGGGCAGGGCGCGCATGAAGGTATGGAAGCCGCGATAGGGCTCGAGCCCCCGCCCGATGAAGCTGACGACCTCGTCGTCCTTCGTCATGGTCCGCCCGTCCGGCAGGGTGAAGACGGCATCGGACTTGTGACGGATGGTGTCGGTGTCGATGCCTTCGTGGATCACCGACATGCGCGCCCGGGCCCAGTCCGGGAAGCGGCTGGCCTGCCACTTCGTCGGCGTCTGGCCCCAGTCCGCCGAATCGAGGCTGAGCAGATGCGTCGTGTTCAGCGTGCGCACGCGGCAGGCGTCGTCGATATGGACCTCCTGCCCGGGCGGGTCGAAGCCGACATCGGCGCCGGAGGAGCGGTAGTAGAACTCGAAGTAGTAGAGCGTCTTCGCGTCCGGGTAGACGTCCTTCAGGTAGAGCGCCTCCCCCCAGCCCGGATGGCAGCAGATGATGTCGGGGGTGAAGCCCTTCTCCTTCAGCGCCAGGCAGGCGCGGGCGACGTGCTGGCCGCGATAGACCGCGCTCTCGAAGCGGCGGACGTAGCGGTGGATGTCCTTGTTGCCGGCCGGCGGCGCCTTGTAGCGGACATGCTGGACGCCGGGCAGCGCGTCCCCGGCGTTCTCGCCGAGGCCGACGACCTGCGTGCCCTTCCTGAGCGCGATGGCGGGCGCGACATGGCGGTACTGGCCCGGGAAGTTCTGGTGCACGAAGAGCACGCGCATGGATCTGTGGTCCCGCTGCCGAGAGAGGCGGCGGTCATGCCCGGATTCGCCCGCCCGTGCAATTTGCGCCGTCAGCGGGCGGCGGCGGAGGCCTCGGAGCGCGTGGTGCCGACGCGGAGCGCCAGCGCCGCGGCCATGAACTCGTCGATCTCCCCGTCCAGCACCGCGGCCGGGTTGCCCTTCTCCACGCCGGTGCGCAGGTCCTTCACCATCTGGTAGGGCTGCAGGACGTAGCTGCGGATCTGGTGGCCCCAGCCGATATCGGTCTTGCCGGCCTCGATCCCCTCGCTGATCGCCTCGCGCTTGCGGAGCTCGAGCTCGTAGAGCCGCGCCTTCAGCATATCCATGGCGATGGCGCGGTTGCGATGCTGGCTGCGGTCCTGGGTGGAGGCGACGACGATCCCGGTCGGGATGTGGGTGAAGCGCACGCCGGATTCGGTCTTGTTGACGTGCTGCCCGCCGGCACCGGAGGCGCGG
>JAIYAI010000697.1 GCA_027489135.1 Acetobacteraceae bacterium | reverse complement strand
CGTAGGTGATGGTGTCGGGCTTCGCCTTCGCCGCCGCGATCATCTCCTGCGCGGTGCGCCAGGGCCGCGTGCGGTGCGCCGTGATCACCATCGGCGCGATGCCGAAGCGCAGCACGGGCGCGAGGTCCTTCAGCGTGTCGTAGCCGAGGTTCGGAATCAGCGCGGGGTTGACTGCATGCGTGTCGAAGACGTGCAGGAAGGTCTGCCCGTCCGGCGCCGCCCGCGCCACGAACTGCGCGCCGAGCGCGCCGGAGGCACCTGGCTTGTTGTCGATGACGACGGGCACGCCAAGCTCGGCCTGCAGGTGCGGCTGGACGAGGCGTGCGATGGCGTCGACGCTGCCGCCCGGCGGGAACGGCACGACGATCCGCACGGGACCGTTCGGCCAGGTCTGCGCGCGCAGCGTGGACGGCGCGGCGAACAGCGTCAGCGCGGCGAGTCCGCTGCGGCGGGAGATGACTGGCACGGGCGCGGCCCCCCTGGTTGCTTGCCGGCCGGTTAGCCGGGCCGGGGGGGGCGCACAATGCCCGCGGGCCATCACGGCGCCGGCGCGATCACACGATGCGACCGCGGTGCGATCCATCCTGCGTAAGCAATCCAGGGTAGCGTATCACGCCGGAGTTACGCGCCTCTCACGGTGCTGCTGCGACACTCCTCCCGCGCCGGTCATCCGGCAGGCGCCCCGGCGACGCGTCCGCGCCGCCCGCACGGAGAGAAATGTCATGCCCAGACTCGTCCTGATCGGGCGCGAGGCAAACGAGCCTGCGCCGAGCCTTGCCGTCTATGCCGCCGACGCCGCGCTGCGCCCCATCGCCATGGCCCGGGTCGACGAACGCGGCGGCTTCGCCCTGCCCGAGGAGGTGCTGGCCAAGGCGACCTATGTCGCCATCGCCGCCGCGGAGGAGAAGGTGGAGGTGCTGCGCCGCGATGCCGCCATCCTCTACCGCCCCGACCAGTATCGCGGCCTGCTGAAGGCGGGCGCCGACAGCATCGAGGTCGCGCGGCAGCGCTGGGAGATGCTGGTGCCGCTCTTCCGCCGCTGCGTCACCGGCCATGTGCGGCGCTGCCACTGGTGGCCCTGGTTTACCCTGGCGCAGGAGATCGCCGTCTCCGCGACCAAGGCCGCCGTGCCGCTGCGTGCGAGCCTCGCACAATCCGCTGCGATCGGTCCGGCGCTGAGTGCCGCCGACGCCATCCGCCAGCCGCTCCGACCGCTGCTGCCCTTCCGATGCGCCCCGGTCTGCGAGGGGCTGGTCGAGGTCTACCAGCGCACCTGCTGCTGGTGGCCCATCATCATCCAGGATCCGCGCATCCCGGAGATCATCCGCCGGCTCGAGGACCTCGTCGTCATCGAGAAGGTGCCGCGCTTCCCGCCCATCCCCAACCCGCCGGACCCGCCGCCCTTCGAGGCGACGCTGCTGTTCAAGGGTGGCGCGCTGGACGAGGCCGCGCTGAACGCGCCGCGCGATCTCGCCGCGCTGCGCAGCCTGCCGCCCACGGAGCAGGCCGCCTATATCGAGGCGCGGCCCTACCTGCGGCACCTCGTCTTCTGCGGCACCGCGAGCAAGGTCGGGCAGGGTTTCCTGCAGCCCGACGGCAGCTTCCAGGTCTGCTGGCGCGCCTTCCCCTTCTTCCCGCGCCCGAACTGCCACATCGAGGTCGCCTATGTGGTGAAGCAGGTGATCGGCGGGCAGACCGTCACGATCTATGACGGGCTGGCGGCGAACCAGTGGTACGACCTCGACGAGGCGCCGACGCTCAACTCCTACCACCCGAAGGCGGTGGGTTGCGGCGATGGCGGCGATCCGCGCATCCCGGGCGCGGTGATCTACCTCGACGCGATCGGCACGACGGATGCCTACCAGTTGAAGACGCCGGTCGCGACGGGCTGGAACCGCGTGGCCGCACCCGGCTTCAACGACGGGTTGGTCTTCCCCGAAGCCAGCGCGGCCGCGGCCAAGGGCCAGGTGAAGAACGCCAACTGGGGCGGCACGCTGTCGCTGCGCTTTTGGTTCACCGAGCCCTGCCGCGCCGCCGGCGTGCGGTACTATCGCGTTGGCATCTTGCCGGCGGATGCGTCGGGCGCACCCATGCCCGGCGCGACGCCGACCTACCTGGCGCCGCCGAACGGGGGGAAGTGGCAGAAGCTGGTGTTCGGGCCCAGCGGTCTCGACGTGGTGAGCGTGCCGCTGGGGGTCGCGCCGGCGAGCGTCGGCGGCAAGACCGACCTCTACAGTATTCCCTATGACGGCGACCTAAACCCCGCCTCGGAGGAATGGCGCGACAACCAGTACCATGCGGAACTGCCGACGAATGCGCATCCGGATGGCCGCTGGCTGCTGACGCTGGAGGTCTTCGACTCCGCCGGCACCAAGCTGCGACCGCAGGGCACGCCGGCCGTGGCGGGCGAGCCCGCCAGCACGGAGAAGCCCTTCGCCTTCAAGCGCTGGGAAGCGCCGGGCACGCCCGACCTCTTCCTCGACGTGCCGCATGCCGGGCTGACGCACATGCTGTGGTGGGACAACCGCCCCGGCACCGGCGACATCCTCGGCCTGCGCAAGGGCGGGCTGCCGACCACGGGCGAGTGCCAGTTCCTCTCGGGGCCGGGTGGCACGTCGCTGCAGGTGGACTTCATCGCCCATCATCCGGTGTCGATGTTCCAGCTCAGCCATGGGCTGACCTGGTATCGCGGCATCAACGGCACCTCGGGCACGATCCCCGTGGCAGCGCCCTATGACAACGAGGGCACGCCGCCGGCGACGGGGGCGAGCTCGAACACGGTCAGCTTCGCGTCGCTGCTCGGGCCGCACACGTCGTGCAGCTTCGCGGTGCATCTCTCGATGGCGCTCAAGACCTGGAACGGCTTCGGCCAGATCTATCCGGGCAGCGTGCGCGAGGTGGCGGCCTTCGCCATCAGCGCGACGTGACGGGATGGGCGGGGGCCATGGCGGCCCCCGCCCGCCTCAGATCGGCCGCCGCGGCTGC
The DNA here is from genome assembly GCA_027489135.1 of Acetobacteraceae bacterium. GTDB lineage: Bacteria > Pseudomonadota > Alphaproteobacteria > Acetobacterales > Acetobacteraceae > JAIEOP01. The sequence continues at coordinate 3,989 of JAIYAI010000697.1, read as the reverse complement.
CCGCTGGGCGCCGCGGCGCGCGCCGAGAGCAGGGCGCGGCGGATGTCCTGCTCCGCCTTCTCCAACTCCTTCGACGCGGCGGCGCGGCTCGCCTGAGCGTCCGTGGCGATGCGCAGCGAATCCTCGATGGTGGCGACCAGCGAGGCGTTGGCCTTCTTCACCGCCTCGATGTCGAAGACCCCGCGTTCCAGCTGCGTGCGCGCCTCGATATTGCCCTGACGCAGCCGTTCGGCATTGGCGGTGAGGAGTTCGTTGGTGAGGTCCGTCGCCTCCTTCAGCGTCCGCCCGGCCTCGCGCATGTTCTGGATGGCCAGCGCCTGGGCCAGCTGCTGGCGCCAGAGCGGCACGGTGTTGGCGATGACGGACTGGATCTTCGCCGCCAGCGCCTTGTCGTTCTCCTGGATCAGCCGGATCGAGGGCAGGGCCTGCATCGCCACCTGCCGGGTCAGCTTGAGGTCGTGGACTCGGCGTTCCAGCTCGTCGCGCGCGGCGCGCAGGTCGCGCAGCCGCTGCGCCGCGACGGCATCGCCGCCGCTGACCTCGCGCTCCACCTGCGGGATCGCCTCGCGGTCCACGCGGGTGATCACCATCTCGCCGGCGGCGATGTGGTCGCCCAGCGCATGGAACCAGTCGAGCGTGGCGCCGTAGAGCCGCTCCAGCTTCTCGACATCCTCCAGCAGCCGGGTGCGGTGGGTGTCGAGCCGGTCGCCCACCTCCTCCACCTGGCCCTTGATGGTCTCGTAGCGCTGCACGACCCGCGCGGTCTCCGCCCGGGCGCGACCGAAGAGGCGGGCGAAGAAGCCGGTCTTGGGCTCTAGGCCCGACATGTCGAAGCCGCGCAGCGTGCCGAGCAGGTTCGACAGGGTCTGCCCCGCCTCGCCGGCCTCCCGGTTGCGGGCGCCTTCCAGCATGGCGTCGGCGGCAGCGGTGGCGCGCGACTGCGCATCCTGGCCGAAGCGCAGGATCGATCCCGGGTCGGTGATGGTGAGCTGGGCGGCGAGCTTCTCGATCTCCGGCCGCCGCGCCTCCGGCACCTGCTCCGTCGCCGCCTGGAGGGAGGCGCTGACGGCATCGCGCGCTGCCGCGGCGGCCTCGGTGAGGGCCTGCGGTGCTGCGGTCTCGCTCATGAGGCGTAGCCTTCCTCTTTCAGTCGGTCGGAGAGCACCTTGACCTGGATCTCCAGGGCTTCGGTCTCCTCGCGCCGGATGCTCGCGCGCAATTGCGTCGCGGCGGTGGTGAGATCCTGAAGCAGCGTGGGCAGCGTTTCGGGCGCCTCCGCCCCGGCCTCCAGCCGCTGGGTGACGCGCTCCAGCCCGTCGAGTTGCACATTGAGGAAGCGGCGCGCCATCGGCAGGCGCTCGGGCCGGCGGTCGAGGTCCTCCAGCACGCCGCCGATCGCCGCGGCGACGCCGATCAGCGCGGGATCGGCACGGCGCTCCGCATAGGCGGCGATGCGGGCGACGCGCGCCCGGGCCTCGTCCAGCGGGCCGGGCGGCGCGGGGGGCGGCGGCGGCTCGGGCGGCGGGGGCGGCGGCGCGGCCTCCGGCAGCGCATCGAAGGCGAGGCGGGTGCCCCAGGCCGCGCCAAAGCCGAGCATGACCGGGACGATGGTGCCGAGCCCGCCGGCGAAATGCGCGGCGAGGCCGGTGCCGACGCCCATCAGCACCGCGGCCCGCTTCGTGTCGCCGTGCCGGCCGCGGCGCAGCGCGCGCGTGGCGAGGAAGGTGAAGCCCATGGCGAAGGCGGCACCCATGACGATCCGACGCTCTCCGGCGAGGGCGCCCAGGATCGCCGCCGGCAGCATCGGCCAGACATAGAAGGGGAGGGCCACGCCGCGCAGTTGCGCGCGGATGGAGACGAGCAGGTCCAGCATCAGTCGATGAGCGCCACGAAGGCACGCACCAGCGCGATGATGCTGACGAGGAAGGTGGTGCCGGCCAGCAGCAGGCTCCCGCCGGCCCAGGTGAAGGGCGTGGCGAAGGTCGCACCGCCTTGCGCCGGGCGGTTCCAGCGCGACCAGGGGCCGGTCGTCGGCGCCGGCGGCTCGGCCGGGCGCTCAGCCGACCACGGTCCGCCCGCGGCACGGCGGCCCCAGGCGTCGCGGCGCCTGGAAGGGGGGGAGGGGTCGTTGCGCCGATCCATGACAGGACGGTATCTCGGAAGCCCGCGCCGCGCGATCAAGCAAAGCTTTCGTAACGATGGCCGCGGAGCAGGAGGACGTCGCCCCATGGATCGTATCGCAGTCGTCGGCGCCGGCCTGATCGGGCGGGCCTGGTCGATGGTCTTCGCCCGCGCCGGCATGGAGGTGCGCCTCTGGGACGTGGTGCCGGGGGTGGCCGAGTCCTCGCTCGCGATCATCCGGGAGCGGCTGGCGGACCTGAAGGCCGCGGGCCTGGTGCAGGAGACGCCGGAAGTCATCGCCTCGCGCATCACCCCCTGCGCCACGCTGGCGGACTGCGTGCAGGGTGTCACCCATGTGCAGGAGAACGGGCCGGAGCGGCTCGGCCCCAAGCAGGACCTCTTCGCCGAACTCGACCGGCTCTGCCCGCCGGAGGTGGTGCTGGCGAGCTCGACCAGTGGCATCCCGGCCAGCGAGTTCACCGGCAACCTGCCGGGCCGCGGCCGCTGCCTCGTCGCCCACCCCGTGAACCCGCCCTACCTGGTGCCACTGGTGGAGCTGGTCGGCGCGCCCTGGACCGATCCCGCCGTGGTCGCGCGCACCCGCGCGCTGATGCTGCGCGTCGGCCAGGTCCCGGTGACGGCGCACAAGGAAACCAAGGGCTTCGTGCTGAACCGGCTGCAGGCGGCGCTGGTGGCGGAGGCGTTCCGTCTGGTGCGGGACGGGGTAATGTCGGTCGAGGACGTCGACGCCTGCGTGAAGGACGGGCTCGGGCTGCGCTGGTCCTTCATGGGGCCCTTCGAGACCATCGATCTCAACGCGCCGGGCGGCGTCGCCGACTATGCCGACCGCTTCGGCGCGCTGATGGGTGGCATCACCGAGGAACAGACGCCCTACGACTACGACGCGCCGACGGTCGGCCATGTCACGGCGCAGCGGCGCGCCGCGCTGGACGTCGGGAAGATCGAGGAGCGCAGCGCGTGGCGCGACCGGCGGCTGATGGCGCTTGTCGCGCACAAGCGGGGCCAGCCCGGCTAGCGGGATGGAGGACCTCGCGGCCTTCCACCGCCTCGCCATCGCGCTCGGCATCGGGCTGCTGGTCGGTGCGGAACGCCACTGGCGCATGCGCGACGAGGAGGCGGGCCAGCGCACCGCGGGGGTACGGACCTTCGGGTTGAGCGGCTTCGGCGGCGGTCTGGCGGCGATGCTGGCCGGGGCGATCGGCGATGGCGCAGATGCGGGCATCCTGCTCGGCCTCTGCGTCCTCTGCCATGCCGCGGCGATCCTTCTCTACGACATGCGGGAGGCTGCGGCGGAGCAGCGCTTCAGCGTCACCACCGCGGTTGCGGCGCAGGTGACCTTCCTGCTCGGCGCGCTGGCGGTGCTCGGCGACCCGCGAGTCGCCGGTGCGGCGGCCGTCGTGCTGACCGGCCTGCTGGCGGCGCGGGAGAGCATCCACGGCTTCGTTGCCCGGTTGCGCTGGGAGGAGTTGCGCTCGGCCGTCGTGCTGCTGGCGATGACCTTGGTCGCGCTGCCGCTGGTGCCGGACCGGCCGATCGAGGTGCTGGGCGGGCTGAACCCGGCGCGCGTGTGGCTGCTGGCGATCGTGCTCGCGACCATCGGCTTCGCCGGCTACGTCGCGATGCGCCTGGTCGGGGCCGGTGCGGGGCAGGCGATCGCGGGGGCGGCGGGCGGTCTCGTGTCCTCCACCGCTGTGACGGTCGCCAATGCCCGGGCCGCGGCGCTGCGCCCGGCCGAGGAATCGGCGCTGGTCGCTGGTGCCCTGATCTCCGGCGGCGTGTCGCATGCGCGGACGGCGGTGCTGGCGATGATCGGGGCGTGGAGTGTCGGTGTGATGCTGGCGCCGGCG
>JAIYAI010000584.1 GCA_027489135.1 Acetobacteraceae bacterium | reverse complement strand
GGACCTGCAGCGGCGGCTGGGCACGGCGGTGATCCTGATCACCCACGACCTCGGCGTGGTCGCCGAGACCGCGGACCGCGTCATCGTGATGTATGCGGGGCGGAAGGTGGAGGAGGCGGAGGTGGTCGCGCTGTTCGACCAGCCGCTGCATCCCTACACGGTCGGGCTGATGGGCTCGATCCCGCACCTCGTCGAGGAGACGACGGAGCGGCTGGCGGAGATCCCTGGCATGGTGCCGGCGCTGACCGACCTGCCGCCGGGCTGCGCCTTCGCGCCGCGCTGCCCCATGGCGCGCGACCGCTGCCGCGAAGAATCGCCGCCCTTCGCGGAATGGAAGCCAGGGCATTTCTCGGCCTGCTGGTTCGCAGGTGAACTTGCAGCATCCCCTCCCCCGCCGGCGGGGGAGGGTTAGGGTGGGGGTGGTGGTGCAACGGGTTCGGACGATGGCGGATCGCGGTTCCACAAGGCCCGTCGGTCGGGCCACCCCCACCCCGGCCCTCCCCCGCCAGCGGGGGAGGGAGGTTCGCCCATGACACCCGTTCTCGAGGTCCGCGACCTCACCAAGCATTTCGCTGTGCGCAAGGGCCTGCTGCGGCGAGCGGTCGGTAAGGTGCATGCCGTCGATGGCGTCAGCTTCGCCATCATGCCGGGCGAGACGCTGGGCCTGGTCGGGGAGAGCGGCTGCGGCAAGTCCACCGTCGGCCGCACCGCGATGCGGCTGATCGAGCCCACCGGCGGGACCATCCGGCTGAAGGGGCAGGACATCACCACGCTCGGCCGCGGCGCGCTGCGGCCGCACCGGCGCGACATGCAGATCATCTTCCAGGACCCCTACGCGTCTCTGAACCCGCGCATCCCGGCGGGCGCCATCGTCGGCGAACCGATGCGGGTGCACGGCCTGGGCGATGCCCAGGCGCGGGAGGAGAAGGTCGCGGCGCTGTTCCAGCGCGTCGGGCTGCGCGCGGCGCAGATGAAGAACTACCCGCACGAGTTCAGCGGCGGACAGCGCCAGCGCATCGGCATCGCCCGGGCGCTGGCGCTCGATCCGGCGCTGATCATCGGCGACGAACCCGTCTCGGCGCTCGACGTCTCGATCCAGGCGCAGGTGATCAACCTGCTGAAGGACCTGCAGCAGGAACGCGGGCTGTCCTACCTGTTCATCGCGCACGACCTCGCCGTGGTGCGGCACATCAGCCATCGCGTCGCGGTGATGTATCTGGGGCGCATCGTGGAGGTGGCGGAGACGAAGGCGCTCTTCGCCACGCCGCAGCATCCCTATACGGAGGCGCTGCTGGCCGCGGTGCCGGTCGCCGATCCGCGCAAGCGCCGGCCGCGGCGGATCATCCAGGGAGACGTGCCGAGCCCGATCCGGCCGCCGCCGGGCTGCCACTTCCACACGCGCTGCCCCTATGCCGAGGCCCGCTGCCGTGAGGTGGCGCCGCCGCTGAAGCAGGTGGCGCCGGGCCACAGCGTGGCCTGCCACCTGCGATAGGGATCAGGGGCCGCGCTTCGTCGGGTCGAAATGCACCTGCAGCGCGGCGCCGTAGTCGCCATAGCCCGCCTGCCGCTCCGGCAGCTCGGCGGCGTGGCGTGTGACGCGCTGCGGGAAGCGGGTCTCGAACATGAAGGCCATGGTGCCGGCCAGCTTGTGCGGCTTGAGTTCGGCGTTGGACGCGCCCTCGAAGGCTTCCATGTCCGGGCCGTGCGGCAGCATGCAGTTGTGCAGGCTGAAGCCGCCGGGCAGGAAGCCCTGCGGCTTCGCGTCGTACTGGCCGTAGATGAGGCCCATGAACTCCGACATGATGTTCATGTGGTACCAGGGCGGGCGGAAGGTGTTCTCCGCCACCATCCAGCGGTCCGGGAATATCACGAAGTCGATGTTCGCCGTGCCCGGGGTCTCAGACGGGGAGGTCAGCACGGTGAAGATCGACGGGTCGGCATGATCGAAGAGCAGCGGCCCGACGGGGGAGAAGCGCCTGAGGTCGTACTTGTAGGGCGCGTAGTTGCCGTGCCAGGCGACGACGTCGAGCGGCGAGCGGTCCAGCGTCGTCTGCCAGAAGGCGCCGCCCCATTTCACCACCATCCGCGTCGACGCTGCCCGGTCCTCATAGGCCGCGACGGGTGTCAGGAAATCGCGCGGATTGGCCAGGCAGTTGGCGCCGATCGGGCCGCGTTCCGGCAGGGTCAGCGCACCGCCGTAATTCTCGCAGAGATAGCCGCGAACGGGGCCGGAGGGCAGTTCGACGCGGAACTTCACGCCGCGGGGGATGACCGCGATCTCGCCCGGCGCGATGTCGATCACGCCGAACTCCGTCACCAGGCGCAGCGCGCCCTGCTGCGGGACGAAAAGCATCTCGCCATCGGCGTTGTAGAAGACCTCGTCCTCCATGGACCGGGTGGCGAGGTAGACATGCGCCGCCATGCCGGAGAGGGTGGCGGCGTCGCCCGCGGTGGTGATGGTCCGCACGCCCTCGAGGAAGCTGATCTCCTCCGCGGGGATCGGGATGGGACCCCAGCGCAGGGGCTGGATCGGCATCTCCACCTCCGCGGCCGGCGCCGTGCGCCAGAGGCCGGGGTCGCGCTTCTCGAACCGCCCCCAATGCGCGACGGTCGGGCGGATGCGGTAGAGCCAGGACCGCTCGTTGGACGCGCGCGGGGCCGTGAAGGGCGAGCCGCTGAGCTGCTCGGCATAGAGACCGTAGGCGCATCTCTGCGGGGAGTTCCGGCCGACGGGCAGGGCGCCGGGCAGCGCCTCGGTCTCGAATTGGTTGCCGAAGCCGGTCATGTAGCCCGGCTCGGCGGTGCCGCTCCGGGATGTGCTCATCGGCTGGACGATGGTCATGCCACGCCTCCGGCTGGAAGGGTCAGACCCGCATGGGCATCAGGACGTAGAGCGCCTCGGGCTTCGCCGCATCCATCACCACCGTCGGCGCGCTGCCGTCGGCGAAGCGGAACTCCACGGTGTCGCCGATCTGGTCGGTGATGTCGTTCAGGTAGCGCGCCTGGAAGCCGATCTCGAGCGGCGTGCTGTCATAGGCGACGCCCTCGTCCAGTTCCTCCTGCGCCTGGCCCTGCTCGGGCGAGGCGGCGGAGAGCATGAGGTGGTTGCGGTCGACGCTGATCTTCACCGGGCGCGACCGCTCGCTGCTGATGGCGGCGACGCGGCCGACGGCCTCGGCGAACTCCTTCTTGCCGACGCGCAGGATCTTGTCGTTGCCGCGCGGGATGACGCGCTCGTATTCCGGGAAGGTGCCGTCGATCAGCTTGCTGGTCAGCTGGACGGTGCCGATGTCGAAGCGGATCTTGGTGTCGGACAGGAAGATCTTGATCTCGTCCTGCGTCTCCTCGGCCAGCTTGCGCACCTCGTTCACCGTCTTGCGCGGCACGATCACGCCCGGCATCGAGGCCGCGCCGTCCGGCAATGGCTCCTCGACGCGCGCGAGGCGATGGCCGTCCGTCGCCACGGCGCGCATCACCTTGGTGCCCTCACTCTCCGTCACGTGCAGGTAGATGCCGTTCAGGTAGTAGCGCGTCTCCTCCGTGCTGATGGCGAAGCGCGTGCGGTCGACCATGTCGCGCAACTGGCCGGCGGAGAGGGCGAAGCGGTGCGGCAGCTTGCCCTCGGTCATGGAGGGGAAGTCCTCCACCGGCAGGACGGACAGGCTGGTGTTGAAACGGCCCGCGCGCAGCGCGAGCGGCGCATCGCCGCCGCCATGGTCCAGGACCACCTTGGCGCCGTCGGGCAACTTGCGGACGATCTCGTAAAGGGTCGCGGCGGGGGCGGTGGTGCGGCCCTCGCGCTCCACTTCGACGCCGGCGACCTCCTCGACGAGCGCGATCTCCATGTCAGTCGCCGTCAGGCGCAGGACACCGTCCTTGCTGGCCGCGAGGAGCACATTCGCCAGAATGGGAATGGTGTTCCGCCGCTCGACCACGCTCTGCACATGGGCCAGGGCCTTGAGCAGGATCGCCCGTTCGACCGTGATCTTCATGCCCTTGAGGCTCCCCCGGCAAGCCAGCGCCGTCCGTTGCACCCGATGCACCCGTCCGCCCGGGTCGGCCGGCTCGTCACGCCTCGGGACCATTCCCCGGGGCGACGTGGCGGCGGAATGCGCGGGTCAGGCGCCGATTCGCAAGGATAAAGTAGGCTTTCCGGGCCTCCCGGCCAAGGCCGGGCAGTGTGCGGGGGCTCAGGTTTCGAGCATCTTCCGCAGAAGCTGCACGTCCTCGGCGAAGCCCGAATCCTGCTGCATCAACTCGGCAACGCGGGAGACCGCGTGCATCACGGTGGTGTGGTCGCGGTTGCCGAAGCGACGTCCGATTTCGGGCAGGCTGCGCTGGGTGAGTTGCTTCGCAAGATACATCGCCACCTGGCGCGGTCGGGCGACGTTGCGGGCGCGGCGCGCGCTGCTCATGTCCGTCAGCCGGATGTTGTAGTGCTCGGCGACCCGCTTCTGGATCTCCTCGATGGAGACCCGGCGGTCATGCGCGCGCAGGACGTCGTGCAGAACCTCCTGGGCCGTCTCGATGGTCACGGTCCGGCCGAAGAGGTTCGCATGCGCGACGAGGCGGTTCAGCGCGCCTTCGAGTTCGCGGATGTTCGCGGTGATCTTGTGCGCCAACAGTTCCAGCACCTTGGCCGGCACCTCCGCTTGGCTCGCTGCGGCCTTCGCCTGCAGGATGGACAGGCGAAGCTCGTAGGTGGTGGCGTGCAGGTCTGCGACCATTCCCCAGCCGAGCCGGGTGCGGAGCCGGTCCTCGATGCCCGCGAGGTCGGAGGGCGGCTTGTCGGAGGAGACGACGATCTGCTTGCCGGCATCGACCAACGCGTTGAAGGTGTGGAAGAACTCCTCCTGGGTGTTGTCCTTGCCCACCAGGAACTGCACGTCGTCCACCAGCAGCACGTCGACGGAGCGCAGCGCGTCCTTGAACTCCATGGTGTTCTGGCTGCGCAGCGCGCCGATGAAGCGCGTCATGAACTTCTCGGCCGACATGTAGGCGACCGTACGGCCCGGATCGCCCGCGCGGGCGGCCCAGGCGATCGCCTGCATGAGATGGGTCTTGCCGAGGCCGACGCCGCCGTACAGGAACAACGGGTTGAAGCCCGGGCTCGCCGGCTGCTCGGCGACGCGGCGCGCGCAGGCATGGGCGAACTCGTTTGGCTTGCCGACGACGAAGCTGTCGAAGGTGAAGCGTGGCTCGAGTGGGCTGATCAGGTCGGCGCGCGCATCATGCGGGGCGGCTGCGGGACGCGGTTCGGCCGTGGGGTGGAATTCCGTCGGGCGCGGCGCCAGGCTCTCGGCCAGCCCCATGCGCT
>JAIYAI010000392.1 GCA_027489135.1 Acetobacteraceae bacterium | reverse complement strand
GGAGACCGCGCGGCTGCGCGCCACGCCGCGGCCAGAGGGCGAATTTCTGACCCTCTGCGCCACCCGCGCCGGCTTCGAGACGCTGTGGACGCCGGCGCGCTACGACGCGCTGACAGCCCTGCTGGCCCGCCTGCCCGTCCACTGGCGGCACTTCGTCAAGCTCCGCCTCTTCGAGGCCATCACGAAACCAGGGGACGAACGGGACGTGGACGCCGCCTTCGCCGCGCTTGCGGCCGCGCATCCGGAGCTTCGCCCCGCATGAATCCGCGCCGCGCCCTGAATGCCACCCTGATGCTCGCGCCCGGGGTGGCGCTGCTCGGCCTCGTGCTGGTCTGGCCCTTCGTGGTCATGGGGGGGATGTCGCTGCGCGAGCGCTTCCCCGGCCCCATCGGCCCGAGCTTCGCCAAATACGCCGAGTTCCTCGGCGACGAGTACATGCTGAACGTGGCGCTGCGCACCTTCTCGCTCGGCACCACGGTGACGCTGATCTGCGCGGTGCTGGGCTACCCGATCGCCTGGTTCCTGGCGCGTTCGGGCTCGCGCTGGGCGCATCTGGTGTTCCTCGGCACCATCTTCCCGCTGCTGGTCAGCATCGTGGTGCGGACCATGGGCTGGACGATCCTGCTGGGCAACGAGGGGCTGGTGAACGCGGCGCTGCTGTCCCTCGGCGTCGTCGACGAACCGCTGCGGCTGATGAAGGGCTTCTGGTCCGTGGTGCTCGGCATGGTGCATGTGCTGATGCCCTTCATGGTGCTGTCCATCGCCGCGGTGCTGGGCAAGATCGACGGCGCCTATGCCGAAGCCGCGGCGACCCTGGGCGCCACGCCGGTGCGCAACTTCCTGACGGTGACGCTGCCGCTCTCCGTGCAGGGCATCGCGGCGGGGTCGGTCATCACCTTCTGCCTCTGCGTCGGCGCCTTCGTGACGCCGATCTGGCTGGGGCGCGGGCATGTGACCGTGATGGCCATCGCCATCCACGAGCAGATGGTCACCCTGGTCGACTGGCCCGGCGGCGCGGCCTCGGGCATCCTGCTGAGCCTGGCGACGCTGGTGCTGCTCGGCGCCTACGGGCTGCTGCTGCGCCGCTGGTCGAGGCGCTGACCATGACCTCGAAGCGCCTGCTCTCCGCCTATGTCGTCGTGATGATGGTCTTCCTGGCGCTGCCGATCGCGGTGGTGATCCCCTCGGCCTTCAGCGCGGGCAGCGACCTCTCCTTCCCGCCGCAGGGCTTCTCCCTGAAGTGGTTCGCCGCGATCCTGGAGCGGCCGGCGATCCTGGCGGCCGCCTGGAACAGCGCCGCCATCGCCGTGGTCGCCACGGCCGTCTCCCTCGTGGTCGGGACGCTTAGCGCCTTCGCGCTGCGGCGCTACCGCTTCCCCGGACGCGCCGCGCTGGCGACGCTGTTCATGACGCCGCTGGTCTTCCCGGCCATCGTGCTGGCCGCGGCCATCGCCATGGTGCTGGCGCCGCTCGGCTTGATCCGCACCTTCCAGGGCCTGGTGCTGGCGCATATCGTGATCGTGCTGCCCTATGTGGTGCGCACCGTCTCCGCGACCCTCGCCGAGATCGACAAGGCCTGGGAGGAAGCGGCCCTGACCCTCGGCGCCAGCCCCTGGGAGGGCTTCCGCACCATCACCCTGCCGCTGCTGCGGCCGGGCCTGGTGGCGGGGGCGACCTTCTCGCTCATCATCTCCTTCGACGAGTTCACCATCTCCCTGTTTCTCGTCGGCTCCGGGATGATGACCCTGCCGATCGAGATGTATAACTACGCCGAGTTCAGCCTGGACCCGACGCTCGCCGCGGTCTCCACGCTGCTGATCCTGCTGACGACGCTGGCGGTGCTGGCGGTGGAGCGCACCGTGGGGCTTGGAAAGCAGTTCGCATGAGCACGAATGCGAAGGGTGTCTCCCTGGCGGGCATCGTGAAGTGGTACGGCAAGGTGCAGGCCGTCCGCGGCGTCGACCTCGACGTCGCGCCGGGGGAGATGGTCAGCCTGCTCGGCCCATCCGGCTGCGGCAAGACGACCACCTTGCGCATGATCGCGGGGCTGGAAGTGCCGGATGCGGGCGAGATCCGCATCGGCGACGCGCGCGCCAACGACGTGCCGCCCTGGAAGCGCAACATCGGCATGGTCTTCCAGAACTATGCTCTCTTCCCGCACAAGACGGTGGCCGAGAACATCGCCTATGGCCTCGTCATGCGCCGCCTGCCGCGGGCCGAGATCGCCACCCGCGTCGCCGATGCCATGCGCCAGGTGCAGCTTTCGGGCCTCGACGACCGCGTGCCGTCCCAGCTTTCGGGCGGGCAGCGCCAGCGCGTGGCCCTGGCCCGCGCGCTGGTCACGCGGCCCGACGTGCTGCTCTTCGACGAACCCCTCGCCGCGCTGGACCGCAAGCTGCGCGAGCAGATGCAGGTCGAGATCCGCCAGCTTCAGCGTGCCGTCGGCATCACCACCATCTTCGTCACCCACGACCAGGACGAGGCGCTGACCCTCTCCGACCGGATCGTGGTGATGGAAGGCGGCCGCATCGTGCAGTCCGGCACCCCTGGCGAGATCTACGAACGGCCCGGCAGCCACTTCGTCTCCGACTTCATCGGCATGATGAACGCGCTGCGGGCGACGGTGCTGGGCCGTGAGGGGGACGGGCGCCTCCGCGTGCGGATGGAGCCGGGCGGGCGGGAACTCCTGGTCACGGGGCCCGCCGGCATGGACGCCGGCGCCGCGGTGGAACTGATGCTGCGGCCGGAGAAGGTGCGGCTGAACCCACCCGCCGCGCCGGGCACGATCGAGGCGACCGGAACGGTCGCGCATGTCGTCTATCTCGGCCCCGTCACCTACCTGCATGTGCGGACCGCCGACGGCGTGCTGATCGCGATGCTGCCGAACGCGGAGGGTGGCGGAGCCCAGCCGCGCCAGGGCGAGGCCGTCAGCATCGGCTGGCGCGCCGCCGACATGGTGTGCTTCGCCCCGCCGGACGACGCTTGACGCCGGCGCGTGCTTGGAACCTGATGATGCGCCACGAAGGGAGACAGCTTCGATGACCGACGAGACCTCACGCCTCCTCCGCGAATACGGCCGCGGCCCGCATCGCCGCCGCCTGCTGCAGGGCCTCGTCGCCATGGGCGCCGGCGGATCGAGCCTGCTGAGCTTCGCCGAGGCGCTGGCCCAGGCGCCGGCCGCCGATGCCGCCGCCATCACCATCTTCTCCTGGCCCGGCGCGGTGCCGGACATCCTGCGCGACGTCACCCTGCCCGCCTTTCGCGGCGCCGAGGTGAAGCTCGAGGTCGGCAGCAATGCCGCCGGCTACCCGCGCATGCTGGCCCAGCGCAGCAATCCGGTGGTCGCGGGCGGCATGTTCAACGACATCTTCAGCCAGCGTGGCCGCGCCGACGGGATGTTCGTCCCCTTCAACAAGGCGCTCGTCTCCAACCTTTCGAAGCTGCCGCCGGGGATGGAGACGCCGGGTGGCGTCGGCATCCCGTTCCTGCTCTCGCCCTTCGCCATCATGTACAATCCGGACCGGATGGAGGCGCCGAAGTCCTGGACGGACCTCTACGATCCGAAGCTGCGCGGCCGCGTGGCGATGTGGGACGCCTATTACGACGCCTACATCATGGCTGCCGTCGCTGCCGGCAGGCCGCCCTCGGTGGAGGAGGGAATCCGCGCCTGGCAGCCGCACAAGGCGAATATCGGCGCCTGGGTGAACAGCCCGACGGTGGTCGAGGACCTGGTCTCCAAGGGCGAGATGTGGGCGGCACCGCACTGGGGCAGCTTCATGGGCCAGGCCCGGGCGCGGGGCGGCAAGCTGGCCTTCGCCGTGCCGAAGGAAGGCGGCGTGCAGTGGACCGGCCACATGCAGGTCAGCGCCGGCTTCAACCCGCGCGTGACCGAACTGACGCAGCGCTACCTGGACACCTGGCTGTCGAATGAGTGCCAGTCGGCCTGGATCAGCCGCGGCTTCTTCTCGCCGGTCAGCACGGCGGTGGCGGTGCCGAGCGAGTCGAGCGCGGACGGCGTGGTGATGACGCCGGCTGAGGCCGAACGGCGGCTGGTCCGGCCCGATTTCGAGAAGATCGGCCCGGAAATGCCGCGCCTGACACAGATGATCATCCGCACCTTGAAGGGCTAGAGCGTGCTCGCCGGAGGTGGAATCACCGAAGGCGTGAATCACACGACAAAACAATGGCTTGGACCATGATCCGCGCCGCGGGGCGCGCGGATCATGCTCTGGAACAGCATCCGTTCTGATGGATCACGGCGTGATCCATCAGAACGGAGATAAGCTGCCCTGGGTATTGGCTTTCGGAGCACAATCGAGAACAGCCTCACCCTGACCATCGCCGGTCAGGGGAAGGCCGCGCCCTGGACGTCATGATCCGGGCGCGGTGCCGCTCATCCTGGCCGGTCGGGAATCTTTCCGGTCAGGAGAAGGCTGCCGTCGCGCGTCTGCCGACAGTGAAGAGACCGGAGGCGCGCCGCGCACGGACCGGCGACGCGTCCGACGACGATGCCTGCTGCACGCGGCGTGGATCGTGGTCTGGTCGCGCGGGTGCGGTGACCATCCCCTGCCTGGCATGAGAGGGTTGGCCTCCCGCGAGGAAGGCGGGGGCGCCGGGTGAGCGGCGGCACCCGGCGGGGCAGATCATCGACCTGCCAGCGCGGGCCTAGGCTGGATTGGCGCAGGGAAGGCCAGTGCCGATACCGCGGGCGCATCGCCCGGGATCGCCCTGGGCACCCTCCCTCCGCGGTAGTCCGGGAGGCGGCCCGCGCGCCTCAATCCGGCTTGATGCCGCCCTTCTGCACCACATCGGTCCAGCGTGCGACTTCCGCCTTGATGTAGGCGAGGAACTCGTCCGGTGAGGAGGTGCGGATCTGTACGCCCTGGCGGTCCAGCGCCTCCTTGACCGACGGCGTGGTCATGCCCTTGACCACCGCGGCGTGCAGGCGCTGCAGCACCGGTGCGGGCAGCGCCGGCGGGGCGAGAACACCGCCCCAACTCACCGCCTCGAAACCCGGGAAACCCTGCTCCGCGATGGTCGGCAGGTCGGGAAGCTGCGGGATGCGCTGCGCCGTCGTCACTGCCACGCCGACCAGCCGCCCTTCGCGGACATGCGGCGCGACCACAGGGGCCGTATCGGCTACGAGCGGGATCTGGTTGGCCAGGGTCGCCGTCAGCGCAAGCTGGCCGCCGCGGAACGGCACCGCGGTCCATTTGATGTTCGAGATGCCGGCGATCTGCTCCATGGTCAGGTGCGGCGCTGCGCCGGTGCCACCATGGCCATAGCTGAGCTCGCCATTCCGGCGCCTCGCCTCCGCGATCACGGCCTGCAAGCCCCGCGGCTGGAACTCCGGATTCGCCGCGATGATCATCGGCACCTGGGACACCAGGCTGATCGGCGTGAAGTCGGTGATGACGTTGTAGGAGAGCGTGCTGCCGTACAAGGCGGCGTTCAGGGCGTTCGGGCCGGCATTGCCCATCAGCAGCGTGTAGCCATCGGCGGGGCTGCGGGCGACGAGCTCGCAGGCGATGCGGCCATTGCCGCCGGGCCGGTTCTCGACCACCACGGGCTGGCCCAGCGCCTCGCCCATCTGGGGCGCGAGCAGGCGGGCGATGACATCGGACGCCCCGCCCGGCGGATAGGGGATGATCATCCGTATCGGCCGGTTGGGGAAATCCTGGGCGCGCGCGAGGCCGGGCAGGGCAAGCGTGGCGCCGAGGGACAGCGCAAGGCGTCGGCCGAGGGGAATGTGGATCATCTGCGGAAGTCTCCCGGGGGCTTTTCTGGTTTGTCCTGCCGACGCCGCATCAGGCTGCAGCCAGTTCCCTGGCAGTCTTGCCATGATTGCCGAAGCGGGTGAAGCCGAAACGGAGCGCGTCGCTTTCGATCCGCCTGACTGCGTCGTTCTGCAGCCAGAGTCGCAACATCATGCGCTTCCGCGCGGGATCCGCGTGGTCGGTATAGGCGCGGCGCGCGTGGAAGACGGTGTAGTTGCTGGCGAACTCGATGTCGCCGGGCCGGAGGTGGAACTCCAGCAGCAGGTCCGGGTCGTGCGCGAGCCGGTCGAAGCAGTCGAGCGCCGCGCTCTGTTCGGGCGTCAGCGGCGCGCCGCGGCGCTGCTCGGCACGGGTGATGTAGCTGCGGGCATAGCGGGCGCTGACGGTGCCGTCCGAGGCGGTGTGGAACAGCGGGATCGGCGTCCCGCCGATCGGCGGCTCGCCAGGCCCCTCCTCCCCCTTCCGGTCGTATGGGAAGCCGGCATGCAGCGCCTCCAGGTGCTCGGGCGCCTTTGCCAGGATGCGGTTGTAGATGGCGAGCGGGCTGACCAGCATGGTCTCCCCGCCCTGGGCCGCCTGGCGCAGGCACATCAGCCCGACGATGTCGGAGTTGTCGCAATGCAGCGCCAGTTCGGCGCTGACCTGGTAGGCGCGGACATCGCCGCCGAAGGGCTGGCCGCGATCATAGACGCCGGCGATCAGCTCCGCCGCGGCGTTCTGGGTGACGCCGTCCCCGAGATGCGTGCCGATGCCCCAATACAGCAGGTGCGCGTCCTCGTCCGAGTAGCGCTCCACCGGCAGGCCGCGCAGCAGCGCGACGCCGCGGCCGCGGGTGAGTTGCTGCCAGATCCGCGCGAAGAGGTCGTCCCACTCCGGCAGCGGGAAATCGGCCCGGGTGATGGCGTGGAAGGGCAGGCCCCGCGCCTTCACAGCCCCGAGGGCACGGTCGATATCGGCGACGTGGCGGGGTTCGAGAGGCAGGCGCCAGGACGGGTCCGCCTCCATCTCGGCGCGGGTCCAGGCGGAGGGATCGGTGATCGGCGTGCGACGGATACGCATGGACGCGATGGTGCCGCGCGGACGCCGGACGCGCAAACGCCCGGCCGTGTCATCCAGGCCGGGCGTCGAGAGCAATCGCGGTCATCGCAGGTGACCGACCGCGCTTCTGCGCGCCGCGGCCAGTGCCGCGCAGCCAAGCGGCGCGGAGGCGCCGTGCCGGCGCCTGCAGGCGCCGATCCTTCAGGATCGGCGCGCATTGAACATCAGCCCGCGTCGGCGACGGCGCGCTTGGCCATCACGGTGACGAGGTGCGCGCGATACTCGGCGCTGCCATGGATGTCGCTGTTCAGCCCATCGGCCGACTGCTTCACCCCGGCGACCGCATCCGCGGACCAGTTGGCCGAGAGCGCCTTCTCCATATCGGCCTGGCGGAAGACGCAGGGGCCGGCGCCATTGATGGCGACGCGCACGCCGGAGGCGGTCTTGGCGATGAAGGCGCCGGCCATGACGTAGCGGCTCGCCGGGTTCTTCATCTTGGCGTAGCCGGCCTTCTGCGGCACCGGGAACTCGACCGCGACCAGAAGCTCGTCCGCCCCGAGCGCCGTGGTGAACATGCCCTGGAAGAAGTCATCCGCGGCGATGCGGCGCTTGCTGGTCACGATGGTCGCGTTCAGCGCCAGCACGGCGGAGGGATAGTCGGCCGCCGGGTCGTTGTTGGAGACCGAGCCGCCGATGGTGCCGCGGTTGCGCACCTGGATGTCGCCGATGCTGCCGGCAAGCTTGGCCAGGGCCGGGATCGCCGCCTTCACCTCGGCGCTGTTGGCGACGTCGACATGCTTGGTCATGGCGCCGATGACGATCTTGTCGCCATCCCGCTTGATGCCCTTCAGCTCCGCGATGCCGGAGAGGTCGATCACCGCGGAGGGCTTGTTCAGCCGGTGCTTCAGCGCCGGGATCAGCGTCTGCCCGCCCGAGATCGGGCGCGCATCCGGATCCCCGGCCATGATCTTCACCGCATCCGCGACGGAGGCCGGCTTATGAATAGCGAAGTCGTACATGGTCTGAACTCCCTCCGGTCGTTCGCCGGCCGATTCACGCCTCCGGGCCGCACGGCCCTCCAGCGATCGGACGGCTAGAGCTTTGCCGGCCGATTCACGCCTTCGGGCCGGGCGGCCCTCCGGCGATCGGACGGCTGGTGATGAACTACTCGGCCGCCAGCTTCTGGCCGCCGTTGATGATGCCCCAGATCTTCGCCGGTGTGGCCGGCATCTCCACATGCTTGACGCCGTAGTCGCGCAGCGCGTCCACCACGGCGTTGATCACCGCCGGCGGCGAGCCGATCGCGCCCACCTCGCCACAGCCCTTCACGCCGAGCGGGTTGTGCGTGCAGAGCGTTGTATGGGTGGCCACCCCGACATTGGGAAGGTCATCCGCGCGCGGCATCGTGTAGTCCATCATCGATCCGCTCAGAAGCTGGCCGGCATCGTCATAGACCGCCTGCTCCAGCAGCGCCTGGCCGATGCCCTGGGCGACGCCGCCCTGCACCTGGCCCTCGACGATCATCGGGTTGATCACCCGTCCGACATCGTCGACCGCCGTGAAGTTCACCACCGAGACCTTGCCCGTATCCGTGTCGATCTCGACCTCGGCGATGTGGCAGCCGCCGGGATAGGTGAAGTTCTTCGG
>JAIYAI010000360.1 GCA_027489135.1 Acetobacteraceae bacterium | reverse complement strand
GAAGCTCTACCCTGGGGTCGGCCATCTCGACATCCTGATGGCCGGACTCCGGTTGCCGAGTTTCGCCCCCACGGCGGACGACATGGCCGAATTCATCCGGCGCCACGCCGCCGGCCCCCTGCAGAACCCGGCATCGGCACCCCATACTGCACCGCAGCACGCGCAACGCATGACGGAGTCTCGCCCTTGACCAGCCGCCGCCTGATCCTGACCGGAGCCCTGGCCGGCCTCGCCGCGCCGGCGCTGGCGCAGCAGCCCTGGCCGAGCCGCACCATCCGCCTGATCGTCCCCTTCACGCCGGGCGGCAGCACGGACGGCATGGCCCGCATCGCCGCGCAGAAGCTGCAGGAGAAGCTGGGCCAGACCGTGGTGGTCGAGAACCGGCCGGGCGGCAACGGCACTGTGGGCGGCATCGCCGTCGCGCAGGCGGCACCGGATGGCTACACGCTCTGCTCCTCCGCCTCGATCCAGGTCATGGCGCGCTGGGTGATGAAGGAGCCCGGCTACGACCCGCTGCGCGACCTCGTGCCCATCGCCCGCATGGGGCAGGGCCCGCTGCTGCTGGTGATGAACCGCGACCGCACGCCGCGCACCATCCCCGAGCTGGCGGCGGCCGTGCGCGCCAACCCGCGCGCCTGGACCTTTGGCACCTCCTCGCTCGGCTCGGCCGGGCACCTGGCGACCATCGAGTTCAACCGCCTGACCGGCCTCGACATCCCGATCGCCAGCTACCGCGGCACAGCGCCGGCGCTGCAGGACGTGATCGCCGGCAACATCCAGCTGATGATCGATCCGATCCTGGCCATGGGCTCGCCGACCCGGCAGGGCACGGTGCGGGCACTGGCGATTACCACTCCACAGCGCAGCCGCGCCGTCCCCGACGTCCCCAGCGCGCCGGAGGCCGGGCTGCCCGGGATGGACTTCTTCTCCTGGTGGGCGATCTGGGGCCCGCGCGGCGTGCCGGCCGAGGTCGTTGCCCGCGTCAACGGCGCGCTGCGCGAGGCGATGCGCGAGGAGGACACGGTGCGCCGGCTGACCGAGCTCGGCATCGACCCGGTGGCGGAGACGCCGGAGGAATTCGCCGCCTTCATCCAGCGCGACGTCACCCGCAACGCGGAGCTGCTGCGCCTGGCCAACTTCCAGCCCGAGTAGCGCCGCTGGCGGGGCTTGCGGCGGATCAAGGCAGCGCGAGGGGGCCGGCGCCATCCTGCAATCCCGACACAGAACTGCAACAATGGGCGTCGGGAGGAGGGCCCCGATGACCGACAGGCCGATGCAGGAGATCATCATCCGCCGCGCGCCGGTGACGCTGCACCCGGAGGCGACGGTCCAGCAGGCCTGCGCCGAGATGCGCGACCACCGCATCGGCGCAGTGCTCGTCACCGACGCGGCGGGCCGGTTGCTGGGCATCTTCACCGGGCGCGACGCGATCTGCCGCATGCTCGCGGAGGGTCGCGACCCCGCGACGACCTGCCTGCGGGAGGTGATGACCCCGAACCCTGAGACGCTCGGGCCGCGCCAGCGCGCGATCGAAGCACTGCGGCTGATGCGGGACAGCGGTTTCCGCCACGTGCCGGTTGTGGATGGCGACCAGCTGCTCGGCATCGTCTCGCGCGGCGACTTCAGGGCCGGCGAGCAGCTGCATCTCGAGGACGAGAGCCATCTTTGGGAACGGATGTGACGTCATCGGCGCGACGTAGGACGCCGGTGACGGCGAACCCCGAGGTCACGGCGGGAGAGCGCGATCGTCCGAGATGGCAGCGCCGACGACTTGGACCACGCGACACGACCCATGGTGAGACCATGCTCTGCGCTTCGGCGCGTGGGCGGGTGGATCCGGGCCGCCCTCAGGGCATCAGCACGTAGCGCCCCGGCGCCGGGCCGAGCGGCGGCAGGCCCTGCTCGGGCGCGCCCATCGCCGGCAACTGTACCATCCCCTCGGTCCCCGCGCCGCAGCCCTCCCGTACGTCCCGGCCCTGCGTGACCAACCAGTCCTGCCAGGCGAGCCACCAGGATCCCGCGCGCTGCTCCGCCTGCGCGGCCCAGGCATCGGGGGAGAGGTAGCGGTCGCCGACGTCCCGATGACCGATGCGGAAGCTGCGCCCCGCATGCCCGGGCTCGCTGACGATGCCGGCATTGTGGCCGCCGCCGGTCAGCACGAAGGTCAGGTCGGCATCGCTGAACAGCGCCACCTTGTAGACGGAGCGCCAGGGCGCGATGTGGTCGCGCTCGGTCCCCACGGCGAAGATCGGCGCCCTGATGTCGGCCAGCGCGACGACCCGCCCCTCCACCGCGAAGCGCCCGGCGGTCAGACGATTCTCCAGGAACAGTCCGCGCAGGTACTCCCCATGCATGCGCGCCGGCATGCGGGTCTGGTCGGCGTTCCAGGCCATGAGGTCTGTCATGCGGTCGCGCTCGCCCAGGAGGTAGGTGCGGAGCAGCCGCGAGAAGACCAGCTCGCCGGCCCGCATCATCTGGAAGGCGCCGGCCATCTGGTGGGTGTCCAGGTAGCCCTGGTCCCACATCATGTCCTCGAGGAAGCTGACCTGGCTCTCGTCCACGAAGACCATCAGTTCGCCGGCCTCGGCGAAGTCGGTCTGCGCGGCCAGCAGGGTGAGGCTGGCCAGCCGTGGATCGCCGTCGCGCGCCATGGCGGCGGCGGCGATCGCCAGCAGGGTGCCGCCCAGGCAATAGCCGCAGGCATGGATCCTGCGCCCGGGCAGGATGGCGGAGACGGCGTCGAGCGCCGCCATCACGCCGAGCCGGCGGTAGTCGTCCAGCGACGTTCCGGCATCCCGCGCATCCGGGTTCTTCCAGGACACCATGAAGACCGTGTGGCCCTGGCCGACCAGCCAGCGCACCAGCGAGTTCCCGGGGCTGAGGTCGAGGATGTAGTACTTCATGATCCAGGCCGGCACGATCAGGATCGGCTCGGCATGCGCCGCCTGGGTCGCGGGGGCGTACTGGATCAGCTCGATCAGGTCGTTGCGGAACACCACCTGCCCCGGCGTGACCGCGACCTCCTGCCCGACGCGGAAGGCCTCGGCCCCCGCGGGCGGGCGGGCGGAGAGCTGACGGTCCAGGTCCTCCATCCAGTTCCCGGCACCGCGCAGCAGGTTGGCGCCGCCCTCCGCGACGGTGCGTTCGATGATGGCGGGGTTGAGCCAGGGCAGGTTCGCCGGCGCGCCGAGATCGGTCAGTAGGCGCATCATGAACTGCACCTGCTCGGCGTGCCGGCGCGAGAGCCCTGGCACATGCTCGGTCGCGTCGTGCCAGCGGCGCTCCGCCAGCAGCCAGCCCTGCGCGATGGCGTTGAACGGCCAGCGCCCCCAGGCGGCGTCGGCGAAGCGCGGATCGGGCGGGGCGGGCGGCGGCAGCGCCGGCGGATCGGCGTCGCCGGCGCCCCCGCGCAGCAGCCAGAGCCAGAACCGCGCCGCGTCGCTGCCGGCCCGCTGCGCAATGCCGAGTTGCTTGCCCGGCGCGCGGGCGAGGTGGATCCACCAGTCCATCCAGGCCGCGGCGACCGCAGTCGGCGCGACGCCCTGGGTCAGCCGCGCCTCGGCTGCGCGCAGCATGCGGTCCATGGTCCGGAAGCCGTCGACCGGCGCCGGTGGGACGGGCAGCGCGGCCGGCTGCCGCGGCGCCCGCGTCGGTTCTGCTGCCATCATCCGCTTTCCGGCCATGCGTACCCCCGCCCATCGCAACGGGTCCTGGCGGCGGCCAGGTCGCCCGCCTGCGGCCGCACGAGCGGGACCGTGCCGCCAGCGCCTCGCCCCGGGGATCGCATCGATCGCTCCGAAGAGGCAGGATCACCATGCCTCGGGCGGCGCCGCGGCGCCTTGCGGCTGCGCAAGGCGCCACACCATCGCCGCGCTGCGGCGACCCGGGATAGACTGCGGGCTCTCGGAGCCCAGGGAGAACAGCATGCCGAAGCGCACCGTTACCTCGCCCCTGCTGCCGCAACCCTCCGGCCACTTCGCCCAGGCCATCGAAGCACCGGCCAGCGGACGGCTTCTGTTCATCTCGGGCATGATCGCCAAGGACGCATCGGGCCGGATCGTCGGCAAGGGCGACATCTCCGCCCAGACCCGCCAGGTCTGCGAGAACCTGAAGGCGGCGGTCGAGGCCGCCGGCGGCACGCTCGACGACATCTGCCGGGTCGACGTCTACATCCGCAACATGGAGCACTTCCCGGAGATCCATGCGGTCCGCCGGGAATACTTCACCGGCACGGCGCCGGCCTCGACCATGGTGGAGGTGACGAAGTTCACCACCCCCGATGCGCTGATCGAGATCAACGCCATCGCCGTGCTGCCGTGACGTCGCGGATCAGGCGGCCGCGCGCAGCGCCGCCCGGCCCGCCACCATCATCGTGCCGCTGACGATGCCATAGGCCTCCGACCAGGCCTCGCGTACCGCCGGGGTGAAGGCCTCGCCCAGCCCCTGCTCCAGCGTCCAGATCAGGGCGCTGCCGACGGTCTCGTAGTGCCGCTCCGTCACGCCGTAGCCGGCATGGCGCGCCCCGAGCGCCTGCAGCGCCGGCAGCACGCGTTCCGGCGACCGCAGCGCGCCGACGACCTGGCCGATGGCGAGCATGAGCTTCTGTCCCTGCGCACCCATGTCGGTGTGCGAGAACATCGGCCGCAGCATGGGGTCGAGCGTGAAGAGACGCTCGTAGAACAGCGCGGCGGCGGGGCCGGCGATGCGGGCCACCTGCTCGAAGCTCTGCTGCACGAGGCGGATCTGGTCGGGGGTCATGGGCCTGCTCCTGGATGGGCGCCGTGGCGGCGCGACAGGGGCAGTCTCTCCCCGTTCTGTTTCTGCCGGAGGTCGCGGCGGGCGGTTTCGTGTTTCAGTCCGGTTTCAGCACCGCGATCCGCCCCCGCCATGCGCCCCCGCCATGCGCCCTCTGGCCCTTCCAGGGGGGCGGCAGTAACCTTGTCCCGATCAAGGGAGGTCCCTCCATGCCCGAAGCCCCGGTCGACCCGAAGCTGATGACCGAGACGCGCCTGCCGCTGGCGGGTCTCCGCGTCCTCGACCTTACCCTCGCCCGCGCCGGCCCGACCTGCGTCCGCCACTTGGCAGACTGGGGCGCAGACATCATCCGCATCGAGCCGCCCGGCCAGGGCGACGGCCTCGGCGGCGCGCGCGACGGCTTCGACCAGGTCAATCTGCACCGCAACAAGCGCGGCCTCTGCATCGACCTGAAGAACCCGGCCGGCCACGCCGCCTTCCTGCGCCTCGCCAAGACCGCGGACATCGTGGTCGAGAACATGCGCATGCAGGTCAAGCATCGCCTGAAGATCGCCTATGACGACCTCAAGGAGATCAACCCGCGGCTGATCTACGCCTCGATCTCCGGCTTCGGGCAGACCGGCCCCTATTCCACCCGCGGCGGCGTCGACCAGATCGCCCAGGGCATGGGCGGGCTCATGTCGATCACCGGCGAACCGGGCCGCGGCCCGATGCGCGTCGGCATCCCGATCAACGACCTCACCGCCGGCAACCTGCTGGCGATGGGCATCATGATGAAGCTCTACGACCGCGAGCGGACCGGCAAGGGCGGCTACGTCCATACCTCGCTGCTCGAGGTCGAGGTCTTCATGCTCGACTTCCAGGCCACGCGCTGGCTGATGGATGGCGAGATTCCCGGCCAGGCCGGCAACGACCATCCGGTGAATATCCCGATGGGCGTCTTCCCGACCACGGACAAGCCGATCAACATCGCCGCCTCCTCGCCCAAGCTCTGGGACATCTTCGCCAAGGCCGTCGGCCATCCGGAGTGGCTCGAGGTCGCGGAATGGAAGACGGCGGGCGGCCGCGGCGCCGACCGCAAGCGCCTCAACGAGGTCATCGCCGAGGTGACGAAGACCAAGTCGTCCGAATACTGGGTCAACCTGATGGAGGAAGCCGGCATCCCTTGCGGGCCGGTCAACAACATCAAGGAGGTCTTCGAGGACCCGCAGGTCCAGCACCTCGAGATGGCGATGCCGATGAAGCACCGCACCCGCGGCGACATCAAGGTCGTGGCGCAGCCGGTGAACGTCGAGGGCGTCGACACCGGCTTCTACCGCGACATGCCGCGCCTCGGCGAGCATAACGCGGAAATCCTGGCGGAAGCCGGCCTGACGGCAGACGAGATCGCCGACCTGCGAGCGAAAGGCGCCCTCGGGGGCGAAGGATGAGCACCATGGAACTCGCGGACGGCAAGATCCTCGCCAGCGTCAAGGACGGGGTCGGGCGGATCGTCTTCAACCAGCCCGAGAAGCGCAACGCCATGTCGGTGAACATGTGGGAGGGCATGGGACAGGCCCTCGACATGTATGCCGAGGATCCGGCGGTGCGCTGCGTCGTGCTGCAGGGCGCGGGCGACAAGGCCTTCGTCTCCGGCGCCGACATCTCGCAGTTCGAGAAGAACCGCGCCAATGCCGACGCGCAGAAGGAATACGACCGGCTGACCAGCGCCGGGCGCCTGAAGCTCTCGACCTTCCCGAAGCCCGTGATCGCGCAGATCCGCGGCTTCTGTATGGGCGGGGGCTTGGGCATCGCGATGTCCACCGACATCCGTATCGCGGCCGATGACGGGCAGTTCGGTATCCCGGCGGCAAAGCTCGGCATCGCCTATGGCTTCGACATGGTGAAGGCGCTGGTCTCCCTGGTGGGCCCCGCGCATGCGCACATGATCCTGATGAGCGGCGAGCGTTTCGACGCGAAGGAGGCCGAGCGGGTCGGGCTTGTGAACCGGGTGGTGCCCGTGGCCGAACTCGACGCCACGGTCGACAAGCTGACCGCGACCCTGGCGGTCAACGCGCCGCTCTCGCTCCGGACCAACAAGATGACGGTGAAGGCGGTGCTGCAGGATGCGGGCGACCGCGACATGGCCGCGATCCGCGCCGCCATGGCCGGCTGCTTCGACAGCAACGACTACCGCGAGGGCCGGCGCGCCTTCATGGAAAAGCGCAAGCCCGCCTTCACGGGCACCTGATCCGGTTTCTCCGGCCTGTCACGAAGGCTTGACGAATTCGGATGCAACAGGCCCCCTTTCCGCCTAGATGACCGGGGAAGGGGGGGACCGGTACAGTCCCCGGGCTGGCCCGGAGCGAAAGGCCTCGATGGACGGACATTTCGAGGCGCCTGTCGGTGGCTCTCCCCTTTCCGGACATGACCCGGCCGATGCCGTTGCGCCGATCTCGCGCATCGTCGCCGAGGTGGCCGCCCGCTTCCCCGGCGAGCGCATCAGCCTCGGCGAAATGGCCGAGGCTTTCGGCGACCGCGCCTTTGGCCTCCTGATCCTGCTGCTGCTGCTGCCCGCCCTGCTGCCCGCCGCGGCCTCCGTCTTCGGTACGCCGGTGCTGATCCTGGGCATCCAGATGGGGCTCGGCATGCGGTCCCCGCGCTTTCCCGGCTTCATCGCCCGGCAGACGATCCCGCGCACGGCCCTGCTCCGCCTCGGCGAGGGTTCGCCCTGGGTCCGCCGCGTCGAGCGCTTCGTGAAGCCGCGCCCGGGCTGGTTCACCTCCGCCGTCGGCGATCGGATCTTCGGCTGGCTGACCGCCTATGTGGCGATCATGCTGATCCTGCCGGGGCCGGGGACGAATTTCCCGCCCGCCTTCGGCAACATCATCATGGCGCTCGGCCTGATCGAGAACGACAACCGCACCACGGCCATCGGCATGCTGGTGACGGTGCTGGGCTGCACCTTCGCCACCGGCGTGCTGATCGCGATCGGCTGGATCGGCGTGCAGGCCTTCGGCTGGATCTTCTGATACCCCCCTCGCCCTGCAGCCGCTGACGCTCTACGCTCCCCCCATGCGCCGGTGACCCGCAAGGGTTGAAACGGGAACGCGCGACGCGAGGCCTCATCGCCTCGCCAGGCCGCGGCTGCCCCCGCAACTGTAGGCGGTGAGGCCCTTCATGACGCCATTGC
Organism: Acetobacteraceae bacterium; assembly: GCA_027489135.1. GTDB lineage: Bacteria > Pseudomonadota > Alphaproteobacteria > Acetobacterales > Acetobacteraceae > JAIEOP01. The sequence continues at coordinate 1,467 of JAIYAI010000360.1, read as the reverse complement.
TCCCACCGGGGGCGAGAAGGCGAAGGGCCAGGACCATCACGGTCCCCACCGCGAGCCAGGAGACCGGCCGGCGCAGAGTTGTCTCGCGCGTGCCGGGCGGGGTGCACCGGCGCAACGGACCTGGCCGCGCCTGCCCCCGGGCAGGGACGACCCCGCATGCGAGGACGACGCCCACCGTCCGCCACGGGCAACCGCGGCGGGCATTGTCGTCAACCGCACACGGAGGTCCCCGGTGCGTCGTTTCCTCCTCTCCACCGCCGCGGCGGCGCTGTTCCTGCCACCCCTTGCCGCCGAGGCGCAGGACAACTCCCCTGCCCCAAGGCCCAGTCCGCAGCAGGCCACGGCCGCGCTGCCCGACACCATCGTCACCGGCACCCGCGTCGCCACGCCTGAGGAGCGCGTGCCCGCCGCCATCACCGTCATCAACCGCCGCGAGATCGAGGAACGCGGCTACCAGTCCCTGCAGGAGGCGCTCTCCGCCGTCCCGGGCTTCAACCTGGTCACCACCGGCGGGCCGGGGTCGCAGACCAGCGGCTTCATGCGCGGCAATTCCTCCCGCTCCGTCCTCGTGCTGATGGACGGCGTGCCGGTCAACGATCCGTCCGACCCCAACGGCGCCTTCAATTTCGGCCAGGACCTGCTGTTCGACGTGGAGCGGGTCGAGGTGTTCCGGGGCCCGGCCTCCTCGCTCTACGGGTCGGCGGCAATCGGCGGCGTGATCAACATCGTGACCCGCCGCGCCGATCCGAACCGCATCTTCGCGCCCTATGGCGAGTTCGCCGCCGGCGCGCCCGCCACGGCCCGGGGCGGCCTCGGTGCCACGGGCACGATCGGCCAGTTCGACTACCTGCTCTCCGGCAACGGCCTGACCACGCAGGGCTTCAACGCCGTCGCCCCGCGCTTCACGACCAATATCCCGGAGCGCGACGGCTTCGGCGGCGGCGCGGCGGCGGCGCGCCTCGGCTGGACGCCGATCGAGAACACGCGGATCGAGGCGCTGTTCCGTTGGCGGCAGAACGCTTTCAGCCTCGACAACGTGCCGCAGGATGACCCCAACTACCGCGGCCATGACCAGCGCTGGTACGGCCAGATCCGCGGCGAAACCCGGCTGTTCGACGGACTCTGGACCACCGGGCTGCGCCTGGCCGCGACGCAGGACAACCGGCGTTACACGAACCTGCCGGACTGGATCAACACGGCGCCGGCGACCACCGATACCTACAAGGGCACGCGCGGGGTCATCGACTGGGGCAACACCATCCGGCTGCCCGATGTCTGGCCCTTCACGGCAGGAGCGATCAACTTCGGCATCACCCATGCCAACGAGCAGGCCGAGAGCGCGGCCGGCAGCGCCTTCTTCCGCACCACGGTCAATGCCTCCCAGCACACCACGGCGGGGTGGGCCAGCATGCAGTATCGCGCCTTCGACCGGCTCGACCTGACGGCCGGCATCCGGCACGACGCGGT